>JBFMDX010000023.1 GCA_040753795.1 Thermodesulfobacteriota bacterium | reverse complement strand
CACTTAACTCTTTCACGCCCAGGTCATCAGGCCGGGACTGAAACGGATAAAATCATCCCCCCTCGGGATTACCCTGACCGTGAATCCGAAACGGCCGGGAAGGTTGCAGGGCAGATCACAGCCGTAACGATAGACGCCTTCCCCCAGGTTCTCCACCACGTTCATCGGTTCGATATTGCCATTGGCGATGGTATCCACGGTTTTAACCGAACCGTAATAAAGCTCGACGCTCACGGCATCGGGCGACAAATCCGCCAGGTGGACGACGGCTTCCACGGGAAAGGCCTGACCGACCTTGAACGGACCGCTCTCCTTGCGCACCGGCTGGCTGATGGTAATCTTTCCCCATTGCGTGCGGAGACACTGGTGCAAATCCTTCAGGCAGACAGCAGCGGCGGCGCTGTCCCGGGTTAATTCCTGATACCGGTTCCTGGCCGGTTCATAAAAAAAGCTGTTATAGGCATCGATCATGCGGTGGGCGCAGAAATGTTCAGCGGCCATTTTCATGGAGGCTTTCATCTTCTGCAGCCACCGGACGGGCAGCCCACCCCCCTGTCTTTCGTAAAAGCAGGGGATAACGTCGTTTTCCAGAATATTGTAGAGCGCCTGACTCTCCACCGCGTCCTGATAGCTGTGGTCGTCATACTCTTCGCCGTCACCGATGGCCCAGCCGGTTTCCATGGAATAGCCCTCGGCCCACCAGCCGTCCAGAACGCTTACGTTCAGCACGCCGTTGGCCGCGGCTTTCATCCCGGACGTGCCGCAGGCCTCATAGGGGCGTCGGGGGGTATTGAGCCAGACGTCCGCTCCCTGTACCAGGTGCCGGGCGATGTTGATATCATAATCTTCCAGAAAGATCACCCGGTGACGGAACTCCGTATGCCTGGCCACTTTCACGATCTGCTGGATCAGGGCCTTGCCTTCATTATCCCGGGGATGGGCCTTGCCGGAAAAAATAAACTGAACCGGATGGTCTTTGGATTTTAAAATCGCTTCCAGACGGTCCATGTCCCGGAGCAGCAGGGTGGCCCGTTTATAGGTTGCAAAACGCCTGGCAAACGCGATGGTGAGCACGCCCTGGTCCAGCACCGTCTCCGCTTCTTTCATCACCGATTTGGGCGCGTTGCGACGGCCGTACTGCATGACGATCTGTCTCCGGCAGGAGCGGATCAGCCGGGTCCGGCTCATCTCATGGGCCCGCCACAGTTCCTCGTCATAAATATCGTCAATACGCCGGAAGGCGTTCTCATGCATGCCGAGATGCCAGTCCGGACCGATGTATCGCTCAAAAAGCTGGGCGTTCTCTATGGATATCCAGGACGGGATATGGGCGCCGTTGGTAATATGACGGATGGGGATCTCCTCTTCCGGACAACCGGGCCAGATATGGGCCCACATCCGCCGGGCGACGCTTCCGTGCAGGGCGCTGACGCCGTTGCGATACTGGGCCAGACGCAGTCCCAGGATAAACATGGAAAAGGGGCTGTTCTCCCCTCCGTTGATCTGTCCCCAGCGGATCAGGGCGTCAACGGAGATGCCGAAGGGTTGCTCGAACTGGGCCAGGTAAGGCCGGACAAAATCCGGCGGAAATTCGTCATGGCCGGCCGGGACCGGGGTATGGGTGGTAAAGATGGTGGTCCGGGCATTGATTTCAATGGCCGTCTGCAGGTCGACCCCATGCCGGACAATGATCTGCCGCAGGCGTTCCAGGGTGGCAAAGGCGCAATGGCCCTCGTTCATGTGGCACACCACGGGGCTGATGCCCATGGCTTCCAGGGCCCGCATGCCGCCGATGCCGAGCACGACTTCCTGGGCCAGACGGACCCGGCCGTCGGAGCGATAAAGACGGGAGTTGACATCCCGGATATACTGGCTGTTTTCAATCAGATTGGTATCCAGCAGATACAGGGGAACCCGGCCGACCTTGATCTTCCAGACGGTCAGCTTGATGTCACCGTCCGGGCCGGGAATGGATAACCGGACCTCCCTGCCTTCCTTGTCGGTCGCCCGTTTCATGGGCAGATGAAAGATATCGATCTCGGGAAAACTCTCCTGCTGCCACCCATCGTGGTTGAGATACTGGTTGAAATAACCGCTGCGGTAAAAAAGACCGATACCGACAATGGGCAGTTTCATGTCCGAGGCGGCTTTCAGGTGGTCTCCGGCCAGGATACCCAGCCCGCCGGCAAACTGGGGAATGCTTTCATGGATGCCGAATTCCATGGAAAAATAAGCGACGGCGTCGTTCTCCAGGCGATCGGCTTCGGAGCGGTTTTCATCCACCGGGTCCAGCACCTGTTCCTGATACTGCTCCCGGATTCTGTTCAGGTGGGCCAGAAATCCCTCATCCTCGGCCAGTTCGCGCATTCGCTCCCGGCTGATCAAGGTGGAAAAAATGATCGGGTTGCGGCCGGAGGCGTCCCATTTTCTGGGATCGATCCGGCGGAAAAGATCGATAGCATCCATGTTCCAGCACCACCACAGGTTCCGCGCCAGAACCTCCAGAAACTTCAAAGACGGCGGCACATCCGGAAAAACCTGAAATGTCTGCAAAAAACTCATAAGTCCACACCTTCAAACCAGTTCTTACCCGGATGATTTATCGTCCCTGAAAGATCCGGTTTAAACGATCACAACGGAATTTTCGCAATTTCCGTATTCACTTCTGACATATTTATCAGCTTCCCAGTCATTTTCCCATACTTTTTCATCCATCAGGTAGCGGAACTGATATTCCCGACCGGTTTTTAGCTCAAGCGTAACGGAAAACGCACCGGCTTTATTCCGCTTCATGGGGTGATCCTTGATGCTCCAGTGGTTGAAATCGCCGACAATGCTGATGGATGTGGCCCCCATGGCCGCTTCCCTGGGAACCTGAAATGTCACCTTGCACAACGTTTTGTTCTTATTGTACTTCTTTTTCATGCTCATGATGCCCTCCTGATCTTTCCAGTAAAAAGATTGAACATCCCCCCGATTGAAACCGACCGGCGCGACTATCGTCGCCCCCGGACCGGATCAACTTATCCCCGCGGCGGATTAACTGTCGCCACGGGGTATCTTCTCATAATGAGCAAATATGATGCCATGCCAACTGACCGGCATTCCAGCAAATAACATAACAATAACAAATAATTACTTTTTTACTTCCATGGGAAAAACGCGGCGCCGGACCGGAAGACGGAAATCGTGCTGAAAATTTTTACAACCTGTTAGCGCCCCGCCATTCGCGCGACCCTGTTACGGAAACAAAAGCACCCCGATCGGTCCATGAACGATCACATTCAACCGCTCAATTATTTTCATATTATTAATATCAAGATAAAAAACGATTACCTTTTGACGGATCAGACGGTAACGATGGCCGATCTTCCCGGGAAATGATTTTTATTCAGTGAGTTGGACGGATACCGACTGATTGGGCTTATTATGAAACAAATCCATCCGATGATCAAGAGATAAAAGGGGAGGAGGACTGACTCGCGTCTCGTTTTTTTCTCAGACTGACGAGTCCGGGGCTTTTATGCAGATACATCAGGGGAGAATCGCACCCCCGGTCCATGAAAAATTTTTCCAGGGTCTCAAAAAGAACCGGCCGGTCAGGCCAGGTGAATCGCTTTTTCGATTCCTCAAAATCCTTCCACCGGGCCAGTGCTTCCGGCCGGGTATTAAAAACCTTGTTTTCCGCTTCGTCGCAGAGAAAAAATTCGCAGACAACGGGTTTGATTTTCCACAGGCAACCGGTTTGGGTCAGATAGATGCATTTGAAATCAAATTCCGGATGACGGACGGCCTGTTCCATAAGGTCGATTTCCGCGGAATCGGAAACCAGCATATGGATAACCATATCGGCAAAGAAGGTGATGATGCCGTCACGGGAGCAGCAGGCGGACAGGCGGCTCTGATAGCATTTCTCCGTGCAGACGCCGGCAAAATGCCTGGAATGGAATTCCGCTACTTCCCGGCGGAACGTTAGATAATCCGCCGTTTCCCCGACAATAGCGTCTTTTGTCGCGGTGCTCATCGTTTCGAGCTGCCGCCGGATCGATTGCAATGATTCCAGTTGTTCGATCTGATAGGCGTTCATGCCGCTCTTCCTTCCGGTTACGGTCCGTCATGATCATCATCACAGACCGCCACGACATTACCTGCCCGCCGGTTTCAAAGTCAAGGGAAGGTTTCTGTGAGGCCGTTTCCGGTGGCCAGAAAAGAATTGACACATCCCGGGCGCCTTGTTAAAAATTAAAGGTCACCTCTAAAAATTCGAATTTTGGCTTGAGTTCAAGGCGCGCGAAAATGTTAACCGGAGGAATACTTAACAGTATTTCGAGGATTAAAATTTGAGCGCAACGCCGAAATCGAGCCAAAAGGCAATTTTTAGAGGTGGCCTATAATCATCAGGGCATTTTATTTTCATATCCACCTCATGCCAAGGAGAACATCATGCGGCGTCATTTTCGCGGTCACGGTTCGTTTGCTTTTCCCTCGCTCGTTATCGTTGCGACCTTCCTCTGTTTGCTGTGCGGCTGCACATCGTCCCTGGACAGCCTGTTCGGGAAAACCCTGCCGCCGGATGAGGGCGTTCAGAAGATTCCGGGCATTGCGGAAAAAGTGACCGTAAAAAGAGACAACATGGGCGTCCCTTTTATCGACGCGGCCAGTCTGGAGGATCTGATCGTGGCCATGGGCTACATCAGCGCCTGCGACCGTTTCGCCCAGATGGAAGGGTTCCGGCTGGTAGGCCAGGGCCGCCTGTCGGAAATGGCCGGTCAGGCCGCCGTGGAAATGGACATTTATCTGCGGGCCATGGGCGTCAACAAGGCGGCGGAGATCATTTTAAATTCGGCCTCCGCGGATCTCCGCCATTTTCTTAAGCTTTACAGCGACGGCGTCAACGCCTATCTGGACAACAACCCCCTGCCCATGATGGTCCGGGTTACCGGCCACAAGCCGGAGAAGTGGGAACCGATTGATTCCATCTCCGTGTTTCTCGTCCTGACCCTGGGCCTGGCCCAGAACCTCCATGAAGAAATCGGCATTTTAAACCTGGCGCAGAAAATCAGCCCGGAAAAACTGGCCTGGCTGACCCCCATCTATCCCGACGAACCCCTTCCCTTTACGGAAATGAAAAAACTGGAAGGACTTGACCTGACCACCGCGGCCGCGGATCTTGAGAACATCTTCTCGGTGATCTGCCGGACCAACAAACTGGTGGTGCCGGCGGCGGCCGCTTCCAACAACTGGGTGGTGTCGGGCAGACTCACCAAATCGGGCAAACCCATCCTGGCCAATGACACCCATCTGCCGCTGGTCATGCCCTCTTTCTGGCACCTGATGAAGCTCCGCTGCCCGACGCTGGAAGGCGCCGGCGTTGCCCTGGCCGGCGTGCCGGGGATCATCGCCGGGTACAACGGCCATATCGCGGCCGGCATGACCATGGTCATGGCTGACAACCAGGACGTGTTTCTGGAAAAACTCCAGCAGAAAGACGACGGGCTCTATTACCTTTATAAAGGCGACTGGATCAAAACAGCGACCCGCGATGAAGTCATCAAGGTCAAAGGCGGCAAAGACGTTTCCGTCACGGTCCATGAAACCGTTCACGGGCCCCTCATGAACCGGATACTGGCCAAAGACCCCCGGCACCTGCTGGTGCCCATGCCGACGGATCAGGCCCTGGGCATCGCCGTGAGCTGGGCGGCTTTTGAACCGGACCGGACCATGGACGTGTTTTTCAATATCATGCGGGCCACATCCGTCGACGGCATCCTCACCTGGACCGCTTCCAGCCGGACCATCATCCCCCTGAACCTGGTCATGGCCGACGAAAAAGATATCGCCTGGCAGGTTACGGGCCGGTTCCCGGTCAGAAAGGGCGGCCGGGGGCTGTGCCCCTCACCGGGATGGACGGGCGAGTATGACTGGGAGGGATTTCTCAACCCCTCGCTTCACCCGGTCGTGAAAAACCCGGAAGAAGGCTTTATCGGCACCGCCAACAACCGGACCGTCCCGGCGGACTTTACCTATACCCTGTCCTCCTCATGGTATTACCCGGACCGGGCCGGACGAATTCGTCAGTTGATCGAAAAAAGCGGCACGGAATTTACCGCTGAAACCGCGCGGGCCATGCAGGCGGATACGTTTTCGCCCTTTGTCGGGTATATCAAGCAGGCACTCCTGGATGAAACCACCCTGGAGAAGATGAAATCCGCCTGGAGCGGTGAGAAAGATAAAACCAGGGCGGAAGCCGGCCTGAAGGTACTCCGGGAATTCAACGGCTTTATGAACGTTGATTCCGCCGGCGCGGCCTTCTGCGGCGCCTTCATGTCCTGTTTGAGCAAAAACCTGTTCGCCGATGAATGCGGCGGGACCGACACCCTGGCCTGGAAATCCCTGGCGGAAATCTTCCTCATGGCCTATTCGGCCCATCATGACCACTTGTCCGGCCGATGCCAGACCAGTCCCTTCTGGGATGATGTCACCACCACCGTGG
This sequence comes from Thermodesulfobacteriota bacterium, assembly GCA_040753795.1. Taxonomy (NCBI): domain Bacteria; kingdom Pseudomonadati; phylum Thermodesulfobacteriota; species Thermodesulfobacteriota bacterium. The sequence continues at coordinate 59,307 of JBFMDX010000023.1, read as the reverse complement.
TGGAGCAGCGCCATGAAATCCTGGCCAGGACGGTACTGGACGCGATTGACCTGCTGGAAGAAAAATGCGGCCCGGAACCTGAATACTGGCAATGGGGAAAGATGCACCATTACGAATGGCTGACGGACGCCTCCCGGCTCGCGCCCCACATGGGCTTTCTGGATAGACTGGGGATGAAAATCATGTCCGGATATATTGACCGCGGCCCTTTCCCGGCCCCCGGCGACCATACCACCCTGAATGTCTCCGGCTACCATCCCGGCAGAGATTTCGACACCTGGCTTATCCCGGCCATGCGCATCATTGTCGATTTCGGCAGCGAGGAGCCCATGGTCGGGATCAACAGTTCAGGGCAGTCGGACAACCCCGCCAGCCCCCACTATGACGACGGGATCTTCGCCTGGATGAAGGGCGAATATCAGAATTTTCCCTTCCAGGAGAAGAACATTGAAAAGCAGTACACCAAAACCCTGCTGCTGACGCCGGAGCCCTGCCAGGGCAACTGATAAAAATTTTTAACAGTCCCAAGAAGCCGTTTTCTGAAAAAAAGGGTAACCCTGCTGTTGACGGGTTACCCTTTTTCATGTCCATCCTGCGGTTAGTCAAAACAAAAACAGGCATTCTCGACAGCGTTATAATCGTCAGCGCAAAGACAATGCGGACAGAAGAACTAAACCATCCCCCCAATACATCTCAACTTCTCAACGCGCTCAACGCCGCCCTTCACCCTTCACCCTTCACCCTTCACCCTTCACCATTCACCATTCACCTTGAACCTTTTTTAATCATGCCCAGGAAGTTCTATATCAGGGTACTTGAGGAAAAGACCGGAAAATCCGGCCGATGTGGCTTTCAACGCCTGCTGCGGGCAGCACTCCACGCAGCACAGGCAACTGACGCACTTTTCCGGATGAAAGACCGGTGTCTCCTTCTTTTGCCAGGATATGGCATGATTGGGGCAGATATTGAAACAGTCGCCGCACATGACGCACTTTTCCCGGTCGGCAAAAGCCGGCATTCGGCGCATGTACTTGTAAGCCAGGGTGCGGACCAGAAAATTATTCAGCAGGCTGGCCGTGGTGGTGGAAATGATCCCCGCCTTGCGTTTGAAGCGGACTTCGTCAATGGACCTGCCGACGATTTCGATATCCTCCAGCCGGGTGACGCCCAGTGATCGCTCATGGCATGACCGCAGATGCGGAACGGCCCTGACCCCGTCAATTCGTCCGATGGCCAGCATGACCATGTCCACGGCAGCCTCGTCATAACCGGCCAGGACCAGGTTGGTTTTACGCATGAACCCGTTGGCGGGCCCGCCCGGCCCTTCCATGAATTTGCGGGCGTCCATGACCACCAGCCGTTTTTTCCCCAGGCTGAGAAAGGTCTGATAATTGTCGGCCAGCACGGCGCCGAACTCGGACGGATTACGGCCGTACAGATGGCACCGGGCTTTTTCCCCGCCGGGAATGATGCCCCAGTAGTTCTTGACCGCGCCGGTATATCCGGCTTCCACATGGGATTTCGGACGGCAGAGATTGACGACGCAGTCGGCCTCCGTCACCGGCCGAGCGATATGGGATTTTTTCATGAGCTGAGCGTTTTTATTCTCAACCAGAACGCCGCCGGCTTCAAATTCCGCGTAGGCGAGGCCTTCGGCTTCCATCACGGAATCCAGCCCGACCGCCTGCATGACGCTTCTGGCCCGGTGCCGGAACTGTCCCGGCGAATCGCCCAGATGCAGGTTGGTGTTACGCTGTTTGACATACCGCACCACTGCCGCCAGGAAATCGCCTTCGGTACAGGCATTCTTTATTTTCATCAGCAGGTTGGGTTTGATCAGGATCCGGTCATCAGGCGTGATGTATGCTTCGGCTTTGATCAGGGTCAAGGCGGCGGCAACCGCCTCGTCAATACCGGTATAGTCATCGGTCCGGACAACTGCCACAATGGTCTTGTACCCCATGGTCTCCCTCCTTTTTTTTGATGAGCATGATCCCGGAAAATCAGAATGGTGAAGGCGGTAATACAGACGGTTTCGGATACCGCCTTTTCCGCGCACCATACCACGTCATCTTTTTAAAATTCAATCATTATCGCGCCCTGAACCTTACACCTTAAACCCTGCACCTTATACCCTGCACCTTAAACCTTGAACCTTAAGGCCACCTCTAAAAATTAGAATTTTGGTTCGAGTTCAAGGCGCGCGAAAATTTTAACCGCAGGAATACATGGAAGTATTTCGAGGATTAAAATTTGAGCGCAACACAGAAATCGGGCCAAAAGGCAATTTTTAGAGGTGGCCTTAAACCTTACAAACATTGACTTATCCTCCCCTTTAAGATAAGTAAACGAACAGGGGGAGTTTTTTTCGGGTTCTTTTTTCAATCAAGTGACATGGCATGAAAAATTTTCTGGAAAAGTGGTACAGCCAGGCACTGACGGCTTATGCCGGATCAGACCTCGACCGCCAGTTGAAGGCCCGGTTTTTCTTAACGCTGTGCCTGTCCATACTGGCCGTGATTGTTGTCCTGGCTGTTGTTGTCGCGGTTATTCAGCGTCAGATAATGGGGTATGTTCTTACTCCCGTCACCCTGGCCACGATGGCGAGTTTTATCGGCGTTTCCGTCTGCATTTTTCTGTTAATACGCGGCCGTTTTTTTCTTGCCACGCATCTGTTTGTGATCATCATTATTATTGCGGTCTGGCTGGTGATTATTTTCGATCCGGGTGTTCCCGTCGTCCGGTTAAACTCTTTTATCTTTATTGTCTGCCTCATGGGGCTGATGCCGCTGATCATCCACAGGAAGAAATCCGTCATTATATTCTACGGGCTGATCAATATCGGTTTTCTTTTCGGGTTTATCTATTTCTTCCGGCAGGAATTACCGATTCCGGATTATGCCGTTGTTGACTTTCTGTCCGACAATTCCCTGGCGTTAATTATCGCCTGCTGTGTCGCTTCCGCGGTTTTCTCCATTAACGACCAGGCCATCAAGCGGGCCAAAGCGGAAATTGAAGAGCGCAAACAGGGGGAGGAAATCAGGGCCCGGCTCGAAGCCCAGCTCCATCAGGCCCAGAAGATGGAGGCCATCGGCCAGCTGGCGGGCGGCGTGGCCCATGATTTTAACAATATGCTGTCGGTCGTCATCGGCAACACGGAACTGGTCCTGATGAAACAGCCGCTGGATGATGAGGCCAGAGAACAATTGAGCACCATCCGCAACACCGTCACCCGGTCCGCCAGGCTGATACGGCAATTGCTGGCCTTTGCCAGAAGACAGACCGTCGTACCGGAAACGCTCGACATCAATGAAACCGTTTCCGATATGCTGCCCATGCTCTATCCGCTCATCGGGGAAAACATTACCCTGCAATGGATGCCCGGAGAGAACATCGGCTATATCATGATTGACCCGTCCCAGATCGACCAGGTCCTGACGAACCTGCTGGTCAATGCCCGGGATGCCATCGGCAACGTCGGCCGGGTGACCATTGAAACCCGGAACATCGTCCTGGATCAGCCATATGACGACACATTCCCGGATGACATCAAACCCGGTCTTTATGTCCTGTTGACCATCAGCGACACCGGCTGCGGCATGAGCCAGGAGGTCTGCGAGCAGATTTTCGAACCTTTCTTTTCCACCAAAAAAGGAATGGGCACCGGACTGGGGCTGGCCACGGTCTACGGGATCGTCCGCCAGAACAGCGGCATCATCACGGTTTACAGCGAGCCCGGGCTGGGGACGACCTTTAAAATCTATTTTCCGGTGGTCGAAAGCCGGGAAATCCCCGAAAAACTGAACAATGAATCCAGCGCTATTATTCCCAAGGGGCACGAAACCATCCTGATGGTCGAGGATGACCAGGCCATTCTCAAGTTCGGCACCACCGTTCTGGAACAACTGGGATATACCGTGCTGGCCGCTTCCTTTCCGGAAAAGGCGCTTGATCTGATACAATCCGGAGAACATTCCATCGATCTGCTGCTGACCGACGTGATCATGCCCGGGATGAACGGCCGTGAACTGGCGCAGCGCATCCGGGAAATGATGCCGGGCATCAGCTGCCTTTACATTTCCGGATATACAGCCGATGTACTGGGTAAAGCGGAACTGACGGAAAAAGGGACCGGCTTTTTATCCAAGCCGTTTACCATCCGGGAGCTGGCGGAAAAAGTCAGGGAGGCGCTGGGTTAAACGGCGCCCGATTGCAGCTTACCGAAAAAAAGATCCAGCAGCTCCTCATCCATATCCGGGACCGGCACTATTTCCCTGCCGCCGCGATTCCGCGATTCCGTGTACAACCGCCGTTCGCGAATTGATTTCGCGATCAGCGTCCGGTCCGCGTCGGTCCGCCGTTCCGATTTCATCAGATTGACCAGGCGGCTCAGCCGGAAGGCCGTGACCAGTTCCCGGGTGGTCAGGGATCCGTTCCAGGGATAGGCGGATGATCCCGCGCACCGGCAGGGATCAATTCCGTCAAAAAAAGATTTGTCCTGATAATCCGGGATGCCCGGAACGGGATAAAACAGGGAGATCCCCACCCGGGTCTCCTGCCCGGCAAGGTACGCCAGAGTCGCCGCCACCTTCTCCCGGGTGTCGTTTTTCAAACCGCAGATAAAGTAGGTGATACAGGGAAGGTTGTTGCGCTTCAGGGTGGCGGTAATGGTCTCGTAAAGCTGCCGACTGGCCGACCTGTTTTCACGATCAAGCAGTTTTTCGTCGGTGCTGACCATGGAAAGGTTGAACTGTCTGAAGCCGGACCGGATCAACCGGTCCAGCAGGTCGGGTGTGATCAGCGTATAGTCAATGCCGTTTTCAGCCAGAAAACCGGCCTCCGGGAACACGGCCCTGAAACGGTCCAGCACCGAAAAAAAATACGCGGGATCGCAGAGGAAATTATCATCTTCAAAGTTGATATAAACCGGTTTCCCGCGTGTCTCCCGGGCAATTTTCATTCCGGCCAGGGTCGCCTCGATGGTTGCCGGCGGGATGGTACGAAACTGCCTGCCGTGAGAAATGAAGTTGGAACAGAAGCGGCATTTTTTGGGGCATCCCCGGCTGAGGGTTGTTGAAAAGTAAACCGCGGCGGTGGTTTCCATCGTCTTTTTGAGAGTAAAGGCGATTTCTCCCGGAAGCGTCTGTCGGGTACCGGACGGGGCGGTGATCAGCCCGTCGCTGTTTTTCCAAAACAGATTGGCAATCCGGCTGAAGTCACGCGAACCTGAGGCAATGGTTTCCAGAAAGTCCGGCAGAAAGACTTCCGCTTCTCCGGTAAAGGCGTAATCAACAGCCGGATGACGGATAAAATATTCAGGATGGGCACTGACCCCGGCGCCGCCGCAGGCAATCACAGGGCGCGGATCGGCCTTTCGCAATTTGGCGGCGAGATCGACGGCGGCGCTGGCGTAACAGAAGGCAAAACAGGAAATCAATATCAGATCAGGGGCATCAGCCAGTACCTGCCTGACGCAGTCTTCAGGCGCGGGACCGAATCGTTGATAGCGGGTAAAAAACGAGAGCTGGCCGGTCTCGCCTTCCATCAGATAGGGTTTCAGATAACCCAGGGCGGAAGGGAGATCCTGGTTTACGCCTTTTTTCGATTCCAGCGGGAAATTCAACAACCGGGTCTGCCAGCCTTTGGCTTGCAGAAGTTTACACAGGATTTCCGCGCCCAGACCGGCGGAGCGATGGGGGGTGAAGTAAAAATCGTATACCGGCGGGATAAGAACGACTGCTTTCAAACTTGATAGCCTTTCAAACGCGTTTTTAACTTTTTGGCCACCTCTAAAAATTGCCTTTTGGCTCGATTTCGGCGTTGCGCTCAAATTTTAATCCTCGAAATACTTCAATGTATTCCTCCGGTTAAAATTTTCGCGCGCCTTGACCTCGAACCAAAATTCTAATTTTTAGAGATGGCCTTTTGCTTTCGTTATCCGGCGAGGATGTTCTTTCCGGATATATCAAAAAATTACCATGAGAACGGCCCCCGCTCAACAACAAACCCTCTTCTTTCGGGGGTGCCATGACCCCAGATGACGGGCCCGGTCGTTCAGGTCAAAGGCCGTGGTCGAAGCACATTATTCCTATCGCCCCGGATGAGGGGATATCCGGAAAAAGTTGACTCCCGAATCCGGTCTGATATTATAGGGCACCTCTAAAAATTGCTTTTTGGCTCGATCTCGGCGTTGCGCTCAAATTTTAATCCTCGAAATACTTCAATGTATTCCTCCGGTTAAAATTTTCGCGCGCCTTGACCTCGAACCAAAATTCTAATTTTTAGAGATACCCTATATATAAAGGATGGGTTCATTGAATTTAAAAAGGGAGGTCGTCATGAAAAACCATTACCATTATTTCCGGATTCTCCCCGTACTGTTCCTGTGCCTGCTGCTGTCCGCCTGCGGCGGCGGTGGCGGCGGATCGTCCGATGGCGGGATCGGGACCATGTCCTTATATCTTACCGATGCCGCTACCGAGGAATACAGCGCTGTTTATGTCACCATCGATGAAGTCCAGGTCCACCAGGGAGACGCGGATGGAGAAGCCGACGAAGGCGGCGAGTGGACCACCGTGGCGGTCCCGGAAACAACTTACAACCTGCTGGAACTGGTCAACGGCGTCATGGAACAGCTCGGCCTGACGAACCTCCCGGCCGGGGTCTACACCCAGGTCCGCCTCTATCTGGGGGATACCCCGGACACCGGCCGGAACATCCTCAACGGTTCCCATCCCTTCGCCAATTACGTGATCGACACGGATGATAACGAGGTGCACGAACTGAAAGTGCCCAGCGCCTATCAGTCCGGCATAAAACTGGTGCACGAATTTGAAGTCTTGTCCGGCCGAACGATTGAACTGATCCTGGATTTTGACGCCTCCGCTTCGGTTTTCAAAGCCGGCCAGAGCGATCAGTACATTCTCAAACCCGTCATCAAAATCGTTGACACCGCCGGCAACGCCATCGTCAGCGGGACGGTAACCGGCCCGAACAACACCGAGGGCATAAGGGTTTCGGCCCAGACATTTCATCCGGCGGCGACAGATGATAAAGACCGGGTTCAGATCGCCGCCTCCACGCTCACTGATGAAGACGGGCGCTATTCCATGTATCTGGAAGAGGGTGAAGAATATACCGTCGTGGCTTACGCCCCGGGTTATTCCCCGGCATGCGATACCTTCCGGGCAGAGGCCGGGTCCGCCTACACGCAGAATTTCGTGCTCCAGGCCGCCTCGACTGGAATTATTGCGGGGACTGTGCTGATAACCGGCGGAGATCAATACGCCGGCGCCACCCTCAGCTTCCGAATGGAGCGTCAGTGCGGTGAAGGGCTCCGGGAGATGGAAGTCGACGCGGTCAATGTTTCAAACGGAATGAATAACGGGAACAATATCGCCGCCGGTGAATACGACCTGACCCTGCCCGTGGACACCTATAAGCTGGTAGCCGGTTCACCGGGGAGAACGACCCAGGTGGAAGATGCGATCGTACTGATACCGGGGAGAACGACGACCGTGAATGTCATATTCCCCTGATCCGTGCAGACGCCGCGGAAAACCAGCCTTTTCAGCTGATAAGACGGGTATGCATCACTTCGTCACGGAATTGTAAGTCGGCGCGTTAGCGGACGTTTTCCCTTTCAGGTAGTGATGATAATAGGTGTAGGTCAGGGGGTTCCCCTCCTTGAAGAATCCGGTGTTGACCACGTCACCGATGAAAATGGTATGCGTGCCGACATCCACGTCGTTGATCACGCTGGCCTCGGCCCACGACAGAATATGATCGTTTAGAATCGGGCATCCGTTTTTTCCGGTGCTGAAGGCAAGGCCCTTGAATTTATCAATGTCGCGCCCTGATCGGAACCCGAAAGGCCCGAGAAACTGCAGGGAAACGTTCTCTTCCACGACGCAGGCGGCAAAAACCCGGCTCTTCATGATAAATTCATGGGTCAGGTTCTTTTTATTGATGATCACGCCGATGCGGGGCGGGTCCGATGTGACCTGAATGACCGTGTTCACCAGTTGACCGTTCAGCCGCTCGCCATCACATGCTGTGACGATATACAACCCATAGCTCAAATCCTTAAAGACTCTCTTGTCCAGATCCGGCATTTTCTCTCTCCTTTCCATACCTGTGTTAAGGGCATCTCTAAAAATTGCCTTTTCAGAAATACCCTTTAGGAATAAAGGCCCTGAATATATCCTGTAACTGAAAATTCGTAAAACGCATATTTCCTTTTTTGGTAAACAATATAGGAAGAAACGCCCGGCCTCAATCTTTAAGTTGTCTTCTCTTTACCGGCCGCTGCCAACATCCGTTTTGATTTAAGGTCTTCCCGATGTTCATGAATAAATACCGGCCAACCGAAATGCGGACGGTCTTGTCCACAAGAAATGATCTTCACAGTTACTTCCCAATAATTAACAACGATAAAATATTGTTTAATTTTTTTTCTTGACTGAGCGGTCTAATAAAGGCTATAAAGAATCAGGTTTTACCGGACCACAATATATTTTCGGAAGGGTTTGGCATGATGAATAAAAACTTCAAATGGATCCGCCATAAAAACAAGCGCATCTTTTGCACCAATTATTCCGGTCTTAACGAAGAGGAATATTGCCGGACAGCGGATGAAGCCCGCCTGATTCTGGAACAGGAACCGGAAAACTCCGTTCTATGCGTGGCCATCATTGATTCCGGAAAAATTACCGAAGGAATCCGCCGGAAAGCCAGGGAACAGCGGGAGGCGACGCAAAAATATGTCAAAGCCCTGGCGGCTGCCGGCATGAAGGGCCCGGCCAAAATTCTGGCACAATTGATTTACCGGGACGTTCATTTTTCCGCTACTCTTGATGACGCGCTGGACTGGCTGGTGGAACAGGATCGCTAACCCCTCTTTTGTTTCCAGGCATAAAACGCGATCGCAACAGCGGTGGCGGCGTTCAGGGATTCCACCGCTTTGTCAATGGGAATAGCCACCGCCCGCTTCCGGAAATGAAGCGGCAACCCCTGCCCTTCCATCCCCGGCAGAAAAGCGAAGGTCCGGGGGAATGTTACGGTTGAAATATCCTCCCCTTCAGCGGAAAGAGCGATGACCGGCAGATCGCCGGGGATGTCTTTCAGGGCCGGCCCCTCCATCAGGTCCGCTTTCAGGACGGCACCGCCGGATGCCCTCAGCGCCCTGGGATGATAAGGATGGGCGCTTTCCGACAGGAGAATAATGTGGTCGACGCCAAAGGCCATTGCCGACCGGATAACGGCTCCGACATTCTCCGGGTCCTGAAACGGTACCAGCAGGGAACAGCCCGCTGGGAGGCCTTCGGACGGTTCCCAGCGCCGAACAGGAGGGGTGGTCACCATCAGGAGGGGCGCGTCCGTTCCGATGGTATCGATTTCCTTAAATAATGCGCCGGCCAGTTGATACCAGACGACAGGCGCCGGCAGGTCCGCCGGAGGCGGCAGGTGGTGTTCGGCGCTGATCCAGGCCCGGCATTGCCCGGGAAAATCCCGAAGCGTTTCTTTCACCTGTTTGGATCCGGAGATCAGGGCCAGCCCTTCCTTTTTAATTCCCCGACCGGACTGGAGGCGTTTTAACTCTTTAAAAAAACTGTTCTGATCGCTCTCGACGCGACGAAACACATGCCGGTTCATGGCCGTGGACCTTCTTTCCCGGACGGGTTCATCCGTCCGCTCAAACACGATCAGCCGCCTGGCGTGGGGCGTATGGGGTATCTGGTAGTCGATATTCTGCGACAAACGAAACCGTGAAGGAAATTGTTCAACGGCTTCGGCAACTTCGGCATCACATTCCGGGCCTTTCATAAAGATGGCCAGGCCTCCGGACGAAAGGCAGCCACTGATCCGGCCCAGGGTGACGCCGATCTCTTCCACGGCCCGGGTGATCACCCCCCGGACCGGGGTTTCAAAATCAGCGGTAATGCTTCTGCCGACTACGGTAACGTTGTCCAGCTTCAGCCGTTCCACCGCCATTTTCAGAAAGTCCACACGCTTGCCGCGGCTCTCCGCCAGGATTATTTTCAGCTGGGGATTAACGATTTTAAGCGGTATGCCCGGCATGCCGGGACCGGTGCCCAGGTCAAGAAGCGAATCCGGAAGGCGCATGAGCCGGCCAGGTAAGATAGAGTCCGCATAAAGTTTCAGGACCATATTGGAAAAATTATGGATGCGGGTCAGATTCAATTCCGCATTGTGCCGGCGAATCAGGGTATGGTATATCCAGAGCTGTTCCAGTTGACCTGAAGTAAGAACGATGCCGGACCGGCGCAGAAGTTCCGCCATGTCGTTTGACCGGTAGTTTTCATCGCGCGGTGAAGCCGGTTTTTTCCGGTGATCAGGCTTTGCGGGTTTCATACTATTATAATGAATGATCAGGTTCTCAATTTTTATATACCGTCATGGCCGGTTCTCTTTTCCGATAACCACCTTCTGGCCCTTTATAAACCAGCCGGGCTTCTGGTTCAAGGGGATCGTACCGGAGACGCTACGTTAATCGCTATGGGCCGGGAGTGGGTGAAGCGGCAATATCACAAACCGGGGAACGTTTTCCTGGGAATGGTGCATCGCCTTGACCGGCCGGTGGCCGGGGTGGTGCTTTTCTGCCGCACCTCCAAGGCCGCCGGTCGCGTCAGCGAACAGTTCCGGTCCGGTCAGACGCGGAAAAAGTATATGGCCGTGCTGGAAGGAAAATTAAAAGATCAATCCGGACGGCTGGTTAACCATCTGGAACGCCGGGGTAACTCCGGTCGGGTGGTGACGCGGGCGACGTCAACCAGCGATGAAGCCCGGCTTTCCTTCCGGCTTCTGGACACCGCCGGCGATTCAAGCCTGGTTGAGATCGACCTTGAAACCGGCCGGCACCACCAGATCCGACTCCAGTTCGCCCACATCGGTCATCCGGTTCTGGGAGACTTACGATATGGCGCCTCCGGTCCCCTGCCGGAAAAGCAGATTGCCCTTTTTGCCGCCAGCCTCACCGTAACCCATCCCACCCTCGGCCGGGAACTGACCTTTTCCGCCCCCCTGCCCCGGAAATGGCCCTGGCCGAAAATACCCTCTGGCGGTGAAGCCCCCCCCTGGAACTGGCGGGAAATCGAGTCGGAAGTGTCGCCGCAGTTATCTTCAACACAATGAATATACTATTAAAATTATCATCGACAACCCGCCGGACCAGGATAATCGCGAAAGGCAAATGGTATCTATTTGTAATCTCGAGTTTTAATATAATCAATTTTCTTTGGTTTTTTGAAAATTTTGTTTGACAACCAGGGAGTCAGCCGGTATACATTCCCTAACTTTAAGTAACCTTGAATTAAAGAGGCCAAAATCAAAAAAGCGGATAACTCTCAATCCCGACTGACTTTTTACAGAGAATTGATTGTGATTCCTTTGAATCTAAAAAACAAGCAGCACCCTACCCGACCGACGCGATTTTGCCTTTCCCTCTGCCTCATCTTTTTCCTGTTGATCAACCTTTCTGCCAGTTCCGTACTCGCCCTTGAAGAATCATACTACAAGTTGAATACGGATGTGCGTGAAAAAGATTTTCTAAAAGAAACAAGTAAATACCTGGGAATTCCCTACCGGATAGGCGGAAGTACACGAAAAGGAACCGATTGTTCCGGTCTGATCCGGCAGATTTACGGTGACCTTTTCAGCCTCGATCTTCCCCACAATGCGGCGGCGCAAAAGAAATTTACCCAGAAAGTGCCGCAGCAGGAATTAAAAGCAGGCGATCTGGTGTTCTTCGGCTCCAAAAACGGCAGGATTAATCATATCGGCGCCTACCTGTCCGACGGAAAATTTATTCATGCCTCCAGAAAAAGCGGAGTAACCATTTCCAGGCTTTCCGACCCCTACTGGCGGAAACGGTTCGTCTGCTCCGGACGTATTCCCGGGATTGAACTCAATGAATCCGAAACCTATTGCGACGCGGACAATCAGGGGTCGCCGGGAAATCATTTTCGATGGAGCATGGCTACGCTTCAGTCGGACACAGGATCGGGAATGTCCAGTGATGTCCTGTTGGATTCCTTTGTCGATCTGAAAATGGAAACTTTCTTTCTGATGCAGGATCTGCAGCCCTTCCAGTCAGGCCTTCTGGACCCGCCAACTGAAGGAAAATTCATCGGTAATATGGAACAATTCTCCCTCCGCCACGGGGTCCGACTGTCCACGGGCTGGACGCCTTTTACCTGGCTTCAACTGGCGCCCTACTGGACTTATGTCATTGACAGCGATCCGGCGCTGGAACGGTCCTCGGACATGACGAACATGGGCTTGAGCGCCGAAATCGTCCATCCGGATCTGCGGTGGTCATTCTCCTTCGCCGCCCAACCCTCCCAATACTCTCTTCAAACCGAACGGTCTTATCTGTGGGACACGGACTGGCGTGACATGGATCTGTTTTTCGGGTGCCGTTACCGGATTTCGGATACCTGGAAATTCTCCCTGTTCGGAACCGGAAGATTCGGCATGGAAGAAACAGATACCTTCTCTTCGCTCGGCAATAGAGAGTTGAGCCTGCTGCCGGATGGCATTGATGAACTGGCCGTTCGCCTGGACTTTGCTTTTTAAAATATCCCCGAATTACCGATCATCACCATATTTATCCCTGACCATGGTTGCGCTGTCCGGAGCTTTCATGCCGCTATTTTCAGGCCCACGAATCACAGGATAACATCATGAAAATAAAAGAAATTTTTTTATTCATGCTGCTCTTCATTACCCTGCTGATAACGGGCCTGGCCGTGGTGGATGACTACGGCATTTCGTGGGATGAATACCGAAACCGGATTAACGGTTTTTTCTCTTACAACTATCTGGTCAACGATGACTATTCCCTTTTCAACTACCAGGACCGGTATTATGGCGTGGCCTTTGACCTTCCCCTTATTGTCGCTGAAAAACTCCTGGGGCTGCGAACGTTCCGCCATATTTTCCTTATGCGGCATTACGCCACCTTCCTTTTTTTCTATTGTTCCTGCCTGATCTTCTATTTTTTATCAAAACGGATGCTGAACAGCATTCCGCTGGCCTTTACCGCCGTCGGACTGCTGGCCATCAGTCCACGGATATTCGCCGACGCCTTTTACAACTCCAAAGACATTGTTTTCATGGGGATGTTTATCATCGCCGTCTACACCATGATGATTTTTCTGGAAAAAATGAGCGCCGGCAGCGCCCTGCTGCATGCCGCCGCCTCCGCTTATCTGACCGATATCCGGGTCATGGGCATCATGGTGCCGTTCTTGACGATTGCCTGGGTACTGTTCCAAACCGCCGGCACCGGCCGAACCGTTGTCATGATCAAGCGGACATTGCTTTACCTGGTCGCCTATGCGGGCCTCACCACCCTGCTCTGGCCCTATCTCTGGCCTGCCCCCCTCGGAAACTTCACGGACGCGTTTATTCACATGAGCCGCTATCCGAATGCAGTTGAAACGCTCTACCGCGGGAAAACCCTTATGACCGACGCCCTGCCCTGGCATTACCTGCCGGTATGGATGGCCATCACTATCCCTCCGGTGTATACCTTTTTTTTTGTGACGGGCGCGTCGGGCATTCTGGCCGGTCTCATCCGCGGGGCAAAATCAGATCCGGCGGGAAAAACGGAAGATCTGCTGGTCATGGCCTGGTTTTTCGGGCCGGTCATCCTGGTCGTTGTTCTGGGATCGACCCTTTACGACGCCTGGCGTCAGGTGTTCTTCATCTACCCGGCTTTTGTGCTGCTAAGCGCAAAAGGCTTGAAATCGATACTGAAAATAACGTCCCGATGGGGCGGCCGATTAAAACCCATCCTCCGGGCCGGCCTGATTTCCTGCCTGACGGTTCAAATGGTCTTGGTTCTCTGGTTCATGATCAAAAATCATCCCCACGGTAATGTCTATTTTAATATCCTGGCCGGAAAAAACTATGACGGGATTAAAAACCGTTTTGAAATGGATTACTGGGGGCTGGCCTACAGGCAGGCGCTGGAAACCATTCTCAAAACCGACCGGCGGGAGGAGATCACCGTGTTTGCCGCCAACGATCCGGGCGTGATCAACTCCTTCATCCTTCCGGAAAAGGAGCGAAAGCGGCTCTGGTATGTCATCGATCCGCGGGAGGCGGACTATTTTATCACCAACTACCGCTGGCGGAAAACGCCTTACGATCTGGATAATGAAGTGTTTTCCGTCAAGGTCAAGGGCGCTAAAATCGTGTCGGTTTTCAGGCTGGACCGTTCACCGGAAAAGGCCGAAGCCGCGGGACGATTCAGGGGACGTTTTTTTGAATATTTTGATGACGCCTCCGGAATAGCGGTCAAAGGAATCAACTGATGGTGACCCGGTTCCGGCCTTTTTTCTTGGATTTATAAAGGGCGATGTCAGCCTCTTTCATCACCCTGATCAGTTTTTTCCCGCCCCATGAATCGCTTGCCCCGAAACTCAGGGTAATTTTTATCGTTTTGGGTTCCGCTGGTTTGGTCTTTACGCCGGTCTTCCGATAATTCTCACGGCTTTTTTTATTTCTGACGATAAACGGTGTCTGCGCGATTTTTCTCCTGAGGGTTTCAAGATGTTCGGCCGCCGTCTCCCTGCTTTTTCCGCTGAAAACGATAACGAACTCCTCGCCGCCGAGACGGAACGTCTTCCCGCCGCCCCCGACCGAGGACAATATTCCGGCGACCAGTTTCAAAACCTCGTCGCCGGTATCATGGCCGAATTTGTCGTTAAACTTTTTGAAATGATCGATATCCGCCATGGCAATGGCGTATTTGGCCCCGAGCGTCGCCGTGAATTCATTGTATGACCGCCGTCCCGGCAGGCCCGTCAGTTCATCCATATATGAAATAATATAAATGGAAGAAAGCGCCCCGATGAACATCAGAAAAAAAGCGGACACCATGTGAAGTTCGGTTGGTTTTATTCCCCGGGCGGCCAAAGCGGTAAAACCGATCATGATCCCCAGGGCAACGGAAATGTCATGGCTTCTGTCCCGGAAAACATGACGGACAGCCGCCGCAAAAAGAAGAATGAACGGCAGCACCGGAAACGGCAGGTTCACCGCGGCATAAATCGCGCGCACGGCGCGATGGTCGGGCTTCAGATACAGGGAATGGTCGTAAACCGTAACATAGAAAAGCAGGCCGACCTGGACCAGGATGAAAACGGCCTTGTTCAGCCCGTGCACGGTAAAGACGCCCCGTTCGCGAAAACCGGCCAGAAAAAGAACATTCAGGCAAAAAAAGGTCATGAATTCTTGTTGGGGGATGGCGGAAACAAAAGGGATGTTGCCTTTGAAAAACAGGAGGAGAAGCAGGGCCAGCAGAAACGACAGCCGGCTTTTATTGAACCGCAGGCAGACAGCCAGGGTCAGACCGGCAAAAACCCAGACCAGATGAGGAGAAAGTTTCAGAAAATTTTTTACAAAATCAAAATCATCGCTGAGATAAACAAGCGTGGCGGCACCCGCGATCAGGACGCAAGAGAAGATATGCTTGATCATGCCCTGTTCTTATTTTCTCCAGTGCCCGGAATTACGATTCCCCCTCGATCCTGCGTCCTCGGTCCTCGCACCCTGCGACTCTGGAAGGCTGAAGCCTTCCGCTAAACCTTAATCACTTCCAACTTAAAACTTAACACTTAAAACTTAACACTTAAAACTTAAAACTTAAAACTTATAGTTTTAATTCCGGGCCGCGCCCGGTTGTGACGCTTAAACCTTGAACTGCCCCACCAGCCGATGGAGCTGATCGGCCAGTCGGGAGAGGCCGGCCGCGTTTTCCTTCAGACGCGAACTGTTCTCCGAAACATCAATCGCGCTCTGGGTGACGCCGGCAAGGTCCTCCGCCACCTGGGTGGTGAAATTCGAACTTTGCGAAACGCTGTCGTTGACGTCGCCGATGGCCTTGGAGATTTCCGACACGTTGATGGCGATTTCCTTGGTGGAAGCGGACTGCTGTTCCACGGAGGAGGCGATAATCGTCACCGTTTCATTGACCTTGTCGATGATATCGCCTATTTCCTTAATATCCCGGACCGTCCAGGAAGTGGTCGCCTGGATCCCGGAAATTCTTTCTTTGATGTCCAGTGTCGCTTCCGCCGTCTGACGGGCCAGAACCTTGATTTCATCCGCCACCACCGCGAAGCCCTTGCCGGCCTCTCCGGCCCGGGCGGCTTCGATGGTGGCATTCAAGGCCAGCAGGTTGGTCTGTTCCGATATCTCGTTGATCATTTCGGTAACCTTGCCGATCTCATCGGCCGCGGCCCCCAGTTCACCCACCCGTTGCGACGCCTGATGAGATTTCTCCACGGCCTTGCGGGTTACTTCAGCCGCATTGTGGGAACTCATGGCGATTTCATTGATGGTCGCGGTCATTTCTTCGGCAAAACCGGCCACCTGATCCGTACTGGAGGTGGCTTCCTCCATGGAAACGGCGATGGTTCTCATGCCGGCGTCCATCTGTTCCATGGCCGCGGACACGGAGTTGGTTTTCCCGACCATTTTATCGGAAGTTCCGCTCATCACGTCGGACATGCCGGACAAAGCCGTGGAAGCGTCCTTGAGGGTGCCGACATCGGTTATAATGGAACGAGTCATTTCCTGCATGTTTTCAACAAACGTATTAAACCAGCGGGAAAGATCTCCTACTTCGTCTTCATTCCGGATGGCCAGTCGTCTGGTCAGGTCTCCTTTGCCTTTGGCGATGCTTTTGACCATGTCCGCGGCGCTCCGCAGGGGCAGAATGACGGAGCGGCGTAAAATCAGACTGACGAAAACCGTCGATATAGCAGCGATCAGACAGAAGGCCAGGAGATTCAGGTAGCGCTGCCTCTGGCTGTATACGATAATTCCGGACAAGTCCTTTTTCAGCCTGTCACTGTATCCGGTCTGCAGCTCCTGCAGTCTTTTTTCAAGGATCCTGGTTTCTTCCGCCAGCGTACTCATCTGATTCTGCCCCCCGTTGCCGGCAGCCTGATCACCATCCGTTTTGACAATAAAAGCCAGGTAGGTCCGACGGGCGGAATCGGAAAAGACGGTAACCTTTTTTATCAGGTTATCAATATCTCCGTTTTCCCCCTCGTACTGCAAGGCCAGACGGCTGATGTCCTGAAGAGACTGAAGAAGGATGGCGGACTCCCTGTCGGCTTCTTCAACGAGGGTCTCGTCACCGGTCAGAAAAATGTCCTCAAACGCTTTTATCTGCCCTTTGAAAGCCGCCAGAGCGGCCTGACTCTGATGCGCCGCGGGGGAAAGATAAGCATGAACGGATCGAAGCCGTTTTTCCGTATCGACCGCTTTTACAAACCCGAACAGCATGGAAACAAAATAACCCGTCAGCAGGATACCGAGGCCGATATAAATCTTTTTGGAAATACTTAATGAACGCCACATGTCACAATCACTTCTGGTTAAGACTTTAGACCACCTTAAAACCATGCCTTTTCAGGCAACACCTCTTATTTGTTATAAAATCTATTAATAATATACCAGAAAAAGATAATTATCCAGAAATATCTTGCGGAGAAAAAACGTTTACGGGAAAAAACGAAAAGGGACAACCTTCAATGGATTACAAAAATAAACAAAGAACATCCCCGCCGTTACATTTCCATTATACGGAGATGCTCGCGGAGCCTCTCTCGCCAGCGCTCAAGCGCCAGGCGACTGTCTTGCCACCGGGTCTGATCGCCGGATGGAACGGGGGCAGCCGGGTTCAATTGATCATTGAAAACATCACCGGCGTGCGGATATTTTTCCTCAAGAAGGCGGATGACATTTTCCAGCTTCCGGATGGCGTCCCGGCAGATGCCGATTTCCCGCCGGGTGGTAATCCTGATCTCGTCGTATTCCATAAAAAATATCAGTGCCCGCCCGGGAAAAAGGTATAGCTGACAAGCAACAAAATGCCGAGCAACGCGGTCCCCAGGATCAGGCTGTAGGCGATGAGCTTTTTCTCCACCGGCATCAGGGGTTCATACTCTTCCGCCATTCTGGCGATCTCTTCCGACAGTTTCGGTTTTTCTGACGCTGACATGGTATCCTCCCCGAACTTATGAAATGACAGGCGGTTTGACGCCATGGAAAAAAAGCCACGAAATGGCCAGTCCGATCCAGATAATGAATCCGAACAATGATATGACATATACGGCGGCCAGGCGGCCGATCCCCTCTTCCCAGAGTTTCTTGAAATTGGAAACCAGGCCGATGGAAAAAAAGGTCAGGGCGAAGAAAAAGGACCGGAAGACGTCCGCTTCGCCGGTGGCGGTTTTGGCCGCGTCCTTGAGAGAAGGAATGTTGAGCAGAAGCGTCAGCATGAGGGCAAAGGTCAGGACATAGCCGATGACGAACTTGGGAAACCGCCGCCAGATTTCCCCGGCACCGATCTTTTCGCCGGGCTTGCATTCAATCTTGGCGCACCAGATCCAGGCCAGCACAAACGCCCAGACACCGATGAACACGTCGATGAAGATCTTGACCGTGGCGGCCGTGTTCATGATCCAGTCCGATTCGTAGGCGATGCCGTCCACGGCCAGGGCCTTGGCCCGGATCAGGGAATCGACGATCTGGCCGCTGGCCACGGCGGCCCCGTCGGTTTTCACCGCCAGCCCCATCCAGGCGCCGGCCACCATGGGTTCCCGGTAGAGGAAGGACTGGGCCAGAAACGGCAGAAACAGCAGTTCCACCACGGCGAAAATCACCACCAGCGAAGATACCATGATGGGAACAACGGGCCTGGCCCGGATGGCCCCGCCGGTGGCGATGGCGGCGGACACCCCGCAGATGGATATGCCCGACGCCAGGGGCGCGGCCCATTCCCTGCTGAATCGGAAGTATTTACGGGCTACCAGATAGACCAGGGCCCAATATATAAGGTAAGCCTCCACAATGGCGCACAGCCCCCGGAACATGACGGCGGAAGCCAGACCCAGAGCGCCGGCCGCCTTGACGCCGACCAGGGCGCCGAGAATGACGATGGCGGTTTTGATGTACCACTCCGGCCGGGTGGCTTCTTTCAGGGTTTCGGCAAAAGCCGGGAAGAAGTTGCCGATCACCAGTCCGCCGAGCAGCGCGAAAATAAGGCCCGCCTCACCGGTCAGTTTCAGCGACCAGCTCAAACCGAATTTGGTCATATCGGCCGGGTTGTTGGCGGCGATGTTGGCCTGGTGGCCGAGAGCATAGCAGAGAAAGGTCAGCCAGAAAATAACGGTGAACCCATAGAAGAATTTTTTCAGTTCACCGCCCAGGGCTTTGATGCCGATGCTGAGGATGGCCATGAACGCCAGGTAGGTCAGCACCAGCGACAGCCACCCCGACAGGGCCGCGTAGTTTTTAGATACCGGTGACAGCAGCTTGGTGATATCGGTCCACAGGTTGACTTTAAACCCCCAGCCGAGCAGATCGGTACCCGCCATGGTCCCCAGGGAAAGGATGAAAATAAACAGACCGATCCAGACCGACCACCAGTCTTCGCTTTGGAACAACCCCTCCTTTTCGCTTTCCATTTCACGCCCTCCTGAGAAAAATATTTATAAATGTCCCCCGTGGGCAAATTCCCATCTTTTCTCCAGATAATAGAGCACCGGCACGGTCATGCGGGAGAACAGCAGGGACGCCACTTCACCGGCCATCAGGGAAATGGCCAGGCCCTGAAAAATCGGATCAAACAGGATCACCGAAGCGCCCACCACCACCGCCGCCGCCGTCAGCATCATGGGTCGGAAGCGGATGGCGCCGGCGTCAATCACCGCCTGGTCCAGGGGCACCCCTTCCTTTACCCGCAGTTCGATGAAATCCACCAGGATGATGGAGTTGCGGACGACAATGCCGGCCCCGGCGATAAATCCGATCATGGAAGTGGCGGTGAAAAATGCCCCGGCCAGCCAGTGGGCCGGCAGAATGCCGATGAGCGAAAACGGAATGGCCACCATGATCGTCAGGGGCGTGGTAAAGGAATGGAACCAGCCCACCACCAGCACGAAAATCAGCACCAGCACCACCGCGAAGGCAATGCCCATGTCGCGGAAGACCTCGTAGGTAATGTGCCATTCCCCGTCCCATTTCATGGAAAATTGACGATCGCTGTCCGGCAGGCCGGCCGTGTGCTGCCGGATGCCATATCCTTCCGGCAGGCGGAGGGCGTCGATCTTCTTTTTCATCTCCAGGATGGCGTAAACCGGGCTCTCCCTTTCACCGGCCACGTCGCCGATGACATACACCACCGGCATCAGGTTCTTGTGGTAAATACTCTTTTCATTGATCGTCCGGACCGGGGTCACCAGGGTCGACAGGGGCACCAGCGTGCCGTCGGCCGCGGCGACTTTAATGCTTTCCAGCTGTTTTACGCTCGCCCGGGACGCCAGGGGCAGTTGCAGGACAACCGGGATATCCTCTCTTTCCAGGGGCTGATGCAGCAGGCCGACCTGCCGACCGCTGACGGCCAGTTCCAGGGTCCGGGCGATCCTGGCGGTATCGATGCCGTTCAGCGCGGCCCTTTCCCTGTCGATGACAAAATCGTATCGCGGCTGATCGTCTTCCATGTACCAGTCCACGTCCACCACGTCCGGTGTCTGTTTAAATATCGTCATGACCTGACGGGCGATCTCCCGCTGCCGGTCGTAGTCCGGACCGTAAATTTCCGCCACCAGGGTGGACAGAACCGGCGGCCCGGGCGGCACTTCGGCCACCTTGATCCGGGCGTTATACTTTTTCGCGATCTCCTCCAGGCCGGGCCGGACCCGTTTGGCAATGGCATGGCTCTGCTGCTCCCGGCGGCCTTTTCCAACCAGGTTGACCTGGATATCGGCCATGTTCGGTCCCTGCCGCAGATAATAATGACGGACCAGCCCGTTGAAATTAAACGGACCGGAAGTGCCGGTGTAAATCTGGTAATCCGTCACTTCATTCACCGCGGCGATATAATCTCCCATTTCCATGGCGGCCGCGGCCGTCTCCTCCAGGGTGGCCGATTCCGGCAGGTCAATGATCACCTGGAATTCGCTCTTGTTGTCAAAAGGCAGCATCTTGACGCGGACCAGCCCAACCCCCACCAGGGCGCAGGATATCAGCAGCAGCCCGAAAACCCCGGCAAAGAACAGCCAGCGTGTTTTCGGATGATGAATCAGGGGATCCATGGCGCGACGGTAAAGTCGCGTGCTCCAGTCTTCGCTCTCATGGCTCATTTCATGACCGGACCCGCTCTGGTCATGCTTGATCAGGCGGATGGAGGCCCAGGGCGTGATGACAAACGCCACCAGCAGGGAAAAAATCATGGCGGCCGAGGCGCCCACGGGAATGGGCCGCATGTAGGGGCCCATGAGGCCGCCCACGAAAGCCATGGGAAGAATGGCGAAGATCACCGTCAGCGTTGCCAGAATGGTGGGATTACCGACCTCGCCCACGGCTTCCACCGCCACCTGGGCCCGGGGCCGTCCCTGGTTTTCGGGAAGCCGGAAATGGCGGACCACGTTTTCCACGATGACGATGGCGTCATCCACCAGGATGCCGATGGAAAAAATCAGCGCGAACAGGGTGATGCGGTTTAAGGTATACCCGTATAAATAGAACACGGCCAGGGTCAGGGCCAGGGTGACCGGGATGGCCAGGGCCACCACGCCCGATTCCCGGCGGCCGAGGGTGAACCCGATCAGCAGGGTGACCGAAACAATGGCGATCATCATATGATACAGCAGTTCGTCTGATTTTTCCTTGGCCGTCTCACCGTAATGACGGGTAACGGTGACGTTCAGATTGTCGGGAATGACTTTACCCCGGGCGTCTTCCACCCGCTTTAAAATTTTTTCCGCCACGCTGATGGCGTTGGCCCCTTTCCGCTTGGCCACGGTCAGGGTCACGGCCGGATGGACGCCGCTGATTTTTTTCCGGTCAAGCCCTTTCTCGTCCGCGGCCGGACCTGCCCCGAAAAACACATACTGGTTCGGTTCGCCGGGACCGTCCGTGACCGTGGCCACGTCACGCAGGTAAACCGGCCGGTTGCCGGATACGCCGACCACCACCGCTTCCACCTCCTGGCGGTCCTTGAGAAAACCGCCGGAATGGATCAGCACCTGGCCTTCGGTCGTGGGGACCGTGCCGGCGTCAGTCTCCTGGTTGGCTGCCTGAAGCATCATCGCCACCCGATCCAGGTCCAGACCATAGGCGGCCAGACGGACCGGATCGATGTGAACCTGGACTTTCCGGGGTTCGCCGCCGATCAGGGTGGTGAGGGAGACGTTGTCTTCCCGCTTGATCAGGTTTTCCATCTCCGCGGCGGCCCGGCGGAGTTCATGGTGGTCAAAATGCTCTCCCCAGAAGGTCAGGGCCAGAATCGGAACGTCATCAATGTAGCGGGGCTTGATCAGGGGCGGAGACGCGGCCCAGGGGATCCGGTCATAATGGGCCATCAGCTTGGACTGCAGACGGACGATGGCCTTTTCCTCATCCTGTCCCACCAGGAACCGGACAATAGCCATGGACATGCCCGGGCTTGAGGTGGAATAGACATATTCCACGCCGGGGATCTCCCAGAGCAGTTTTTCCATGGGAGACGTGATCCGCTGTTCCACCTCTTTCGCGTCGGCGCCCGGCATCTTCACAAAAATGTCCACCATGGGAACGATGATCTGGGGCTCCTCTTCCCGGGGAAGCGCGATGACGGCCGCGATGCCCAGAAGAATGGAAGCGATGATGACCAGGGGCGTCAGCTTGGAGTCGATGAAATACTCGGCCAGAGCGCCGGCAATTCCTTTCCTGCTCATGAAACGACCTCCACTTTTACACCGTCTTCCATGTCCGGCGGCGGAGCCGGCAGGTACCGGTCGCCGTCCTTCATTCCGGAAATGACTTCCACCGACGGTCCTGATTCCCGTCCGGTCCGGAGCAGGCGGAACCGCGCGATATTCTGATCATCCACCAGATAAAATCCGGTCAACTGACCCCGCCGCACGATCGCCGACCCGGGGATCATCATCATGCCGGCCTGGCCCACGGGCAGGGCCACCCGGGCGAAAATCCCGGACCGGAAATCATGGCCCTCGGGCAAGGCCACCCGGACATGAAAAGAACGACTCTGCTGATCCGCCGCCGGATCAATCCGGCCGACCGTTCCCTGGACCACCAGGTTCTCCATGGAGGGAATGGTGACATCCAGCTTCTGGCCGAGGGAGACGGTTCCGATATGGATTTCCGGCACCTCCAGCAGGACGCAGAAGATGCCCTCCATTTCCATGGTGAGAAGCGGCGTGCCGGGCGAGGCCATGGCCCCCACGTCGATCAGCTTGGCCGTGATGGTCCCCTTGTAGGGCGCCCGGATGATGGCGTCGGTCAGGGTGGTATCAGCGGATTCCGTTCCGGCTTCGGCCTGCTGCACCCGGTTGGCGGCGGCCGCCACCATGGCCTCGGCCTGGGCCAGAGCGGCGGAGGCCTGCCGGTTGCGGGCCTCTATCTCGTCGAACTCCTGCCGGCTGACCGATTCTTCCTGAAGCAGCTTTTTATAACGGTCATAAGTGGCACGGGCCAGATCCGCGCCGGCCCTGGCCGCGTCCCGGGCGGCTTGCGCCGAAGCCAGGGATCTCCGGGCCTCATCCAGGGATGCCCGGGATCCGCGCGATTGAGAGGCGGCCTGCCGGTCGTCCAGCTCCATGAGCAGGGCGTTCTTTTCCACCGTGTCCCCTTCCCGGACATGAACCGCCTTGACCGCCCCCATCATTTTGCTGGCAATGGTGCTGGAGGTTCGGGCCTGGACGGTTCCGACGGCCTCGTAAAAAGACTGGCCGGCGTTCATGGAAGCCACGGCCACCTGCGCCCTGACGGTTTTCCCGGATTCACTCCTGGTGGCGCCGGGTTCTATCTTGTCCCCGCAGCCGAATCCCAGAAAAACAAACGCAAGACACAAACCATATGAAAAAATTCTCTGTGCCATTCATCCCTCCTGACAACTTATAAATAATGTCATCACTAACGCTTATCCGTCCATCATCCGATATGAGAATAATCGCCCCGTCGTCATCCCGGCCCGTGGAGCGAAGCGAAACGTGAGCCGGGATCCAGTATACATATTAATTTTATTCATTTTTCTGGATTCCGGCTCGGAGGCCGGAATGACGAATGTTTTGGTTTATTGGACAGCCTGTGAAGCCTTCCGCTACATTTCATCTTAAACCCTGAACCTTAAACCTCAAACCTCAAACCTTATACCCTGCCCCTATTCCCCGTCCTTATCGTAAGCCGAATTCTCGCTGATGGTTCCCGCGGCCAGTTCCAACCCGGCCATGGCTGCCTTGAAATCATGCAGGGCCGCACAGTAACTCATTTTCGCCTGCTGGTTGGCCAGCTCCGCGTCCAGCAGGCTGACGATGTTCAGCAGTCCGTTCTGATAACGGTTCTTGACGATCCGCAATCCTTCATCGGCCTGATTCAGCGCCGACCGGGCCACTTCAATCCGCTGCGATGCGCTTTGGGCCTCGAGAAAGGCGCTCTGGACCTGCACCCGTATGGCGAGTTCCATGCTTCTGATCATCTGACGGATCTGGCTCACGTCCGCCCTGGCCCCGCGAATACCGGATGTCGTGTTGAACCCGTTAAACAGGTTCAGGTTCATCACGGCCCCGACCGTATAGCTGTCGGCCGTGTCATGAAAATCCTCGGTGTTGATGTCATAAGATCCGACCAGCCTTACGCTTGGCAAATGTCCGGCCTTGGAAACAGTCACATTCCGCCGGGCCATCTCTTCCAGGCAATTAAGCCTCTTCAGATCGTGCCGGTTGGCCAGCGCGACCCCGATCCAATGGTCGACATCCCCTGAAAGCTGGCAGCATTTTTCAAAAGGAGACGTTAAGACCAGGGGCGTGTCCACCGGTTTCCCCATGGTGGCGTTCAACGCGGCCTGGGCCGTTCTGACCTGACTTTCGGCCTGAAGACGCTGCTGTTCCAGATCGGCAAGGGTCACCTGGGCGCGCAACAGATCGCTTTTCACGGCCAGTCCGCTGTCAAACCCGGATTGAACCATTTTCAGGTTGGCGTTGGCGGATTCGATGGACTGGGTCACGACCTTCAATTTTTCCTGGGAC
Source organism: Thermodesulfobacteriota bacterium (assembly GCA_040753795.1). Classification (NCBI taxonomy): domain Bacteria; kingdom Pseudomonadati; phylum Thermodesulfobacteriota; species Thermodesulfobacteriota bacterium. The sequence continues at coordinate 34,234 of JBFMDX010000023.1, read as the reverse complement.
AGCATCATGCCGACATAGGCGACGGCAGCCCTGGCAATAATTTCCTGCCGGGTGCGGTTATAAACGAGCGTGTCCGCTTCCAGATTCTTTTCGGCCTGCTTGAAACCATTATAAATTTTCCCTCCGGCAAATACCGGCCAGGACAGGGCCAACACCGATGAGAAGTTGTTGAGTTCTCCCGGATCATTCAACACCGTCGGGTCAAAATCCGTTAAGGCAATGTTTTCCTGATTCATTTTGGCGCCGAACACCCACATGGGGGTAGTGGTCCGGTTGAACATTTCCATGAAATCGACCTGGGGCATGAATCCGGAACGAGCCTGTCCCAGACCTGCCGACGCCTTGTCCACCCGAAATCCGGCGGCCAGGATCTCCGGATTCTCGGCTGCCGCGTTCTTCATGGCCTCTGCCAGGCTCAACCGGATCGCCTCCGGATGAGGTGTTTCCGAATAGACCGGAAAAGAGAGAGCCAGACAAACTGCCGTAAACAACCATACGCACCGCATTCTGCTCATGCCTTTGCTCCGCTGGTAACGTTGTAAATTAATAACCATTATAAACCAGACGAATCGCCATATATAATGAACACCGTTGAATATATTCTTGTTATCACAAATCAAGCCTGTTTCTCAAGCCCGATGGTTGACATTAGGGATAAGATATATATAAGGTTCGGGTGCAGGGTGCAGGATGAAACGTAGCGGAAGGCTTTAGCCTTCCAGCGCCTCAGCGTGCAAGGTACGGAAAAATAAGGAAAGCAAATCATGACGGACCCGTTGGATCAATTTGTGGAGCAGCTCCAGAATCAGATTTACGAAGAAACCCGGGCGGAGTTCGGCGAGACGGTCTATAACCGCTGGCGCAACCCGAAATACATGGGACGCATGGATCTGCCCGACGGGTACGGAAAAATCAAGGGAGACTGCGGCGATACCATGGAAATTTTTTTAAAATTCAAGGATGACCGGGTCACCGCCGCCGCCTTCATGACGGACGGCTGCGGGCCCAGCCAGGTCTGCGGTTCTTTCGCGGCGGAACTGGCGATCGGTAAAAATCCTGAAGAACTGAAGGCGATCAGCGGTGACGTTATCCTGAAGGTGATCGGGGGACTTCCCGAGGAAAACGAGCACTGCGCCTACATCGCCGCCGAAACCCTGCACCAGGCGCTGCGACAGCACCTCGATCAAAAAATCAAAACCACACCGGCCGGCAATCAGCCCTAACGGGTGTGTTCAGAGGATCTTTAAGGTATCTCTAAAAAATCGCCTGTATGAATGACCGCAACCGGTCACGTATTGCCCGGATGCTCTTTTCCGCCCGGCTGCGGTAATCATATTGTTCTTTTTCTTCCGGTCCCACGGCATCAGGGCAGCAGCGCAGCTTGTGCTTGGTGATCGCCCGGCAGTCATCGACCAGGAAACGGCCGTAAATTCTGTTGAGTACGGGCCAGCGGAACTCACCGGCGGAGATAGACGCGCCCCAGTCAATGATATAAGGATTACCATCCTGTCCGACCAGGATGTTCCCTGAGGCCTTTAAATCACAATGGGCCATGCCTCTTTCATGAATCCGGTCGACCAGGGCCTTAAGGGCGTCGAAAAAAGCAGAACCGACTTTCCGCTGCCTGATGGCCTGCTTTAAATCCATGCCGGTTATCGCTTCCACCACCAGAGACGGACCGGCGTCAATCCGCAGCAGACGCGGCACGCCCCTGACACCTTCCAGTTTCCGGTAGGCTTTGACCTCACGCCAGATTAAAAAACGCCCGACAATATTTCGGAACAAAAATCCGTTGGCGCTGAAATCCTTGACAATGGCCGGGCCCCCGTCTTCCTCTTCCACCCGGATCAACGGCCGGGTGGATGTCGCCTGCCTGAGAATCACGGCTTTATCTTCCTTGCATTCGTATCAACCATACTACGACCGCATTAAAATTGTTCATAAATATCCGTTTATAAAAACTTTCCTTATTTATCCAACACCCGTAAATATATCAATAAAATATTTCCCCCCGGCACCTTCACCCCTTAACCTTGTACCTGTACCATATTTCACACGGTTTTTATCATTCCCTAACAATCCCTTAATATTTCAGATTTAATTTTCTGGCAGTAGAAAACATAAAACCAGAAGGACACCGCAAAAAAGACAAGTTGAGAATAACAATGTTAAAGTGGAAAACAAACCAAAACCAAGCAGGGAGGAAAGAAATGAAGAAAGCGTTATTGATGTGGATGGGTTCGTTGACGCTGGCGCTGGGGTTCACTTGCGTGAATATGGCGACAGCAGGTGAAAGCACCAAGTTGCTCGACAAGCTGGTGGAAAAAAACGTCCTGACGGCGGAAGAAGCCAAAAGCATCCAGGTGGTTCCCTCCTGGGTCGAAAAAATCAAGCTGAGCGGCGACCTGCGGCTGCGTCATGATACCCAGTGGCGGGAAGAAGGGGATCATGATTATGACCGGCACCGGGAACGCTTCCGTCTTCGGCTTGGATTGGATGCCAAAACGTCCGATACCACCAAGGTGGTTGTGAAACTGGCCTCCGGTTCAGGCGAGCAGAACTCCACCAACGCCAGTTTTGACGATCATGCCCGGGGAAAGGAAATCTGGATCGATCAGGCCTATGCCGCCTGGGACGCTACGGATTATCTCAAAGTAACCGGCGGGAAACAGGCCAATCCCCTGTTCACCTCTTCGATCGTATGGGATTCGGACGTGAACCCGGAAGGATTGTCCGAGTCATTTAATTTTGAAATGACCGAAAACGCCAAAATGTTTATCAACCTGGGGCAGTGGGTGGTGGAGGAACTGAACAGCAAGGAGTTCAACACCGATCCCATGATGACCGCCTGGCAGGCCGGCGGAGAATTCAACCTGGCCGAAGATATCGGCCTGACGGTAGCCGCCACCTATTACGATTTCACGCATCTGGATGACCTGGCCTGGGGCGATGGCGTTCTGGGAGACGATGAAACATTTCTGGGCGGCAACAAGAGCCTCGGCCAGCAGATGATATTCGACGCCGACGGCAATCTCCTGAATGAATTCGGTTGCGTGGAAATCGGGACCAGGCTCAAGATGAAAAAGGTCCTGCCTGTTCCCGTTTCCCTGTTCGCTTCCTATATCACCAACCTTGAGCAGGATATCGATGACCTGGTCGAAGACGGCGTCAACCCCGGTGACAGCGACCCGGCCAAACTGCTGGCCTACGGCGGTGATGACCGTGACGCGGGCTGGCAGGTCGGTTTTGACGCCGGCAGCAAGAAGAAAAAAGGCGATATTTACTTCCAGTACCTCTATCAGGAACTGGAAGATTACGCCTTTCCGGCGGTATTCGTGGATTCGGATTTCCACGGTGGCGGCACCAACTGCAAAGGCCACAAGCTGGATGTCGTTTATTGCGTGACGGACAATGTCTCCCTGGCGGCCGCGGGTTACATGACCGAGCGCGAAGACGAAGACAAGGACGGCCAGAAGGATGAAGACCGGCTGCAACTGGACGCGATATTAAAATTCTAAAGGTGCAGGGTTCAAGGTATAAGGTGTGAGGTTTGAGGTGTAAGGTGTAAGGGGCAATATAGGGGCACGGCACGCCGTGCCCCTACAATAAAAAAAAGCGGGACGACCGTCAGGCCGTCCCGCTTTTTTTATTGAATTCAAGAATGCTTAGAACTTCAGGTTGGTTTCCACAAAAACCTCATGGGCCATGTCATCATTGGTGTCGGGGAAAGCGTCACCCGGATCAATCATGCTGGCGTCAATAGCGAAGGACAGGTATTTGTTGTAAGGAAAGGTTACGATCGCCTGATAATAATCACCGTAATCATTATCATGCTCGAAATTGGCGCTGGTGGTGGAAATGTCATCGATGATCAATTTGGTATAGGAAAGAGTCGTTTTGACTTTGCCGATGGTAACATCGGTACCCACGCTGGCCAGGTTCAGGTTAGAATAGTTAACTTCACCGGCAACCGAGGTGGATTGAGGATAGCCGGTGGAAAACTGGGCCGGCCCGTTAATAAACACCCAGGAGAGCAGGTCGCCGAACTGGGGCCAGCCGCCGTAGAACGCATCCCAGCCTTCAAAATCATCATCGCCGGCATCCTGATCACCGCTCATGGAAGTATAGCCGACAAAGGGCCGCAGCTTGACGGAATCTACCGGAACGGCATAGCCGAGTTCCAGCTTGTAGCCCAGGGCCTGCTGATCCAGCACATCGTCGGTTGCCGCGTCCCGGTAGGCATCACCCCACTGATAGGCGGCTTCAGCCGAGTAGTTCAATCCGGAGTCAAAGGTACGGGACAAACGGAAACCGCCCATCCAGATATCCTTGTCGATTCCGTCATCCGTCCGGTTCAGGGCGTAAACTTCCTGCTTGCCGCCCATGACCGGGCATTCGCCGGTCAAATAAGCGCCCATTAAATTGACATCATCGCCGCCGCTGATTTCCGCCCGGTTGTTCTCTTCGTCCTTCAGGTAAAAAGCGTCGATCTTGGCGGTTTTGGACATCCGCAGGGTCGCCTTGATACCGTCAAAATAAAAAGCAGTGGACGCTGCATCCGATTCGCCGTCGGCGACCACGAACCCGGTGCCGTAAAACAGGTCCTGACGGCCCATACGCAGATCCAGGGGCGCGCCGAATAAATTGGTCAGGTCGATATAAGCGTTGTCGGCAAACACGTTCTCATCGGTGTTGACACCGGTACCCACGTTTTCACCATAAGTCTGGTTAGCAAAACGAATATAACCGGACACGTTCTCCGCCACGCCCACCTTGGCAAAAATTCTGGAGCGCAGGCGATAGGTTTCATAATCATCGCCGTCATAGGATTTGCCCGTAACCGGATCCACGCCGCTGTCGGCAAAATTCCAGAAGTTATTAAAATCATACCCCCGGAAACGGATGTCGCCGCCCAGATCCAGTTTCACCCCGCTTGTCGCCTCCCCCTCCGCGACCGTCAATTGCACGGCAAAAGCCGGCACGGTCAATAACAGCATCATTAAAACCAGTAATCCTTTTTTCATTTTCTCCTCCCGTTGTTGGTTGAAAATTACCTTCTGCACATCATATAAGAAGTAATGATGATGCCCCATTCCCGTTAATTTTGATTATCATGGCCAAAGAAATCCGTGCTGTCAATATTTTAATACAAGGCAAAGATCCGGTTAGAATATTGTAATTGACAAACAAACGACGGATGTGTAAATTTTTTATTACGATCAAACAAAAACAGACCCCAGAGGCAGGGGTCACCGTTCTGTCGAACAGTCGTTTCTAAAAGGCCTGCAATCAACCAAAAAGGAGGACATGAGGATGAAAAAGAAGATTCTTGCAGTTGTGTTATGTCTCGTCATGATCAGTATGGCCGGTATCGCCGGCGCCAATACCGTTCGCCAGGATTGCGGTTGCGGACTGGGCGGAATGGCTCTGGCCGACAAGGAAGGCTTTCTCTGGAACATGGTCGGTACATTTCTGAACGGATTGTGCGGGAACCAGACCTTTGCCATGTCTACCGGCACCCTGGACTGCGGCGCGCCGAAGAAGTTCGCGACCAACGACAAGATGAAGGTTTTTGTCGCCGACAACATGGATGTCCTGGCCGTCGACATCGCCCAGGGACAGGGTGAATCCCTGGACGCCCTGGCCGAGATCGCCGAAGTGCCGGCCACTGAAAGACCGACCCTGTACGCCGCGCTTCAGAACAACTTCGACACGATCTATCCTTCGGCCCAGGTTTCTTCCACCGAAGTCGTCGATCAGATCTCCCGGATCATGCAGACCATCTAACCGTTCTTGATGGTTCACCTCGCAAATATAAAAAAAGGGCGCATGGCTTCTTTTTGCCATGTGCCTTTTTTTTTCATATTCGTCTTTCTGCTGGCCTCATTTTATCCCGCCCGGGCCCGCGCCGGACAGCCGGACGTGGATGGGCTGATCGCCCTCTCCCGCGAGAAAAACCTGTCGGAAGACCGTTACTGGCATATCCTGATGCATTACCGGAAAACGCTTTTCGGTTTCAGGAGCCAGGTGGATGACCCGCGTTATTTTCTGGCGCCCGACGGTAAAACCAATCCCCGGGCCGAACTGGAATCTTCCATCACCGCCCTGTTCCAGCCGGACGACGGAGCGGCCGCGTCCTATGTGTGCCGATTTTACGGCCGGTACATGTGGCTCAGGGAAACCCTGGCCATCCCTGCCGATGCTTTTGCCGACCGGATGTGCCCGGAGATCGACCGCATTGATCCGGTGACGGCAACGCTGGTGTTCCCATCCAGCTACCTGAACAACCCGGCCTCCATGTTCGGTCATACGCTCCTGGCCATCAACACCGAATATGAAAACAGGCGCCTGGCCTATGCCGTGAATTACGCGGCCAGGGTCGACACCACCAGCGATCTGGCCTTTGCCTTTAACGGTCTGTTCGGCCTCTTCCAGGGATATTATTCAGTGGATCCCTATTATAAAAAAATCCAGGAGTACGGCGATATCAATCAGCGGGATATCTGGGAATATCCCCTCAACCTCACTCCGGATGAAATCAGGCGCCTGATCCGACACGTCAAGGAATTCGACAAAGGCGTCTATACCGACTACTTTTTCTTTGACGAAAACTGCTCCTACAACCTGCTTTTTCTTATGGAAGCGGCCCGGCCGTCGGTCGACCTGGTTTCGCGATTCGATGGGCCGGCGGTTCTTCCCCTGGACACCGTCCGGGAGATCGGCAGGGCCGGCCTGATCGCCGACGCGGTTTTCCGGCCGTCAAAAGCCACCCGCATCCGTCACGCCATGGAAACCCTCGATCCCGTGTCTGTCGAATCGGCCCTTGACGTTATCAACGGCCGGATGGCACCGGCGGAAGTCGGCACTGCCCTTCCCTCGCTTGCTGCCGACCGACAGGCCGGCGTGCTGGACCTGGCCGCCGAACAGTTGCAATACCTTCTGGTTAAAAAAGACATCGACCGGGAGACTTACCAGGAAAGATTCCTGCAGACACTGAAGGCGCGCAGCAAACTGGGCATAATGAACGGCACGGATGATGAGGAAATTCCACCTCCGCCCCGGCCGGATACCGGCCATGACTCCGGCCGGATCAGTCTGGCCGGCGGGGAAAGCGGCGGCGACGTCTTCGGTGAGGTGCGCTACCGGCCGGCTTTTACCGATGTGCTGGATATGGATCATTTCCAGAACCAGGGCGCTCAGATTGAATTCATCGACGCCAGGCTCAGATATTTCGCCGCTTCAGGTCGGTTGAAGCTCCAGCAGATGGATATCATCGATATCATTTCCATCCCCGGCCGGGATGACTTTTTCAAGCCCCTCTCCTGGAAAGTGGATACCGGTTTCCATCGCAAACCCATGGCCGACGGAGATGAATCCCTTTATTACCGGCTTAACGGCGGAACCGGACTGGCCGCCGAACTCCCCGTTTCCGGGATAACCTATGCCATGGTAACGGCGGAAGCGGATGTTTCCGGGGCGATGGAAAAGAATTACGCCATGGGGCCGGGCGCAACCTGCGGACTGATCAAAACAATAACCCCTGAGGTAAAAATGCATCTTTATGGGGAAATCAAAGGATTCGCCCTGGGAGATACGCATACGGAACAGGCTCTGGCCTTCTCAAACAACCTGAAGGTTTCGAAAAACAACCACCTGGCAGTAGAATTGAAATGGTCGCACGTCCGGCAGTGGGCAGGAATAGAAGCTTCGGGTGTATGGCATGTTTTTTTCTGATAAGTTATAAGTGTTAAGTGTTAAGTGGTTAAGTTTTAAGCGTCCCAGCCGGGCGCGGCCCGGGACCAAACCGATAACTGACAATTACTTGCGGTCTTGTTAGCTTTAAGTGATTAAGTGGTTAAGTTTTAAGTGTTAAGGGTTTAGGGTTTAAGGTCCAGGGCTCGTGGGCCCTGAACCCTTCACACTTAAAACTTAACCACTTAATCACTTAAAACTTTTAAACGGTTAACCGATGACGGAAATCATTCCGACCCAGATCGAATTTTTCAAGACCCACGGTGAATATATCGGAGGAATGACCCTGGTATCGATTATTTTATTCGCGGGTACCCTCGTCATCGTTCCCTGGCTGATCGTCCGACTGCCCGCCGACTATTTTTCTCATCGTTCCCGCCGGGAAGCCCGACAGGAACTAAAGCATCCCGCCGTCAGGCTCATGATCCGCATTTCCAAAAATGCACTGGGATTATTCCTGATCGTCGCCGGACTGATCATGCTGTTTATTCCCGGCCAGGGTCTTCTGACTATCGGGATCGGTATTCTGCTGATGGATTTTCCCGGGAAATACAGACTGGAGCAGTGGATCGTCAGGCACAGGCCGGTGATCAAATCTATTAACCGGATCCGCCGGCGCGCCCATCGTCCGCCGCTGGACCTTTGACCTTATCTTGTGTAAAATTATAAATTCGAAAGCAAACCGGATAAAGATTAATCCAAGCACATGAGGAAGCATCAACATGATGAAAACAATGGCCAGGCTGATTTCAGGAGTGGGTTTTCTGTTCTTTTGCGTGCCGCTGATTTGTTCCGCGGACCTTTACTTTCCGCATGTTTCAACCAAGTCCCTCTGGCAGACGGAAATCGCCGTTATCAACACCGGCGACCAGACCGTCACCGGGACATTGAACGGCTACAGCGATGCCGGCCTGATTCTTGACACCATCGTTATCTCTCTTCCTCCGCTCGGCCGCCGGCAAATCACTGTCGAGACCGAATTCGCGGACTCCGACAATATCGGCTACATCATATTTGATACCGACGGCACCGGACTCCAGGGATACACCAAGTTCTACCAGAACGGGAAATTCCGGACGGCCATTCCCGCGGTAACCGAGATCAACACCGGCGATATCTATATCCCTCACATCGCCTCGAACGACACCTTCTGGACCGGCATCAGCCTGCTGAACACAAACGACGCGCCGATAAACGTGCGTTTCAGCTTCAACGACGGCGCCATGAATTATCACACCACCCTCGCCGCCGGGCAGCATAAAGTCATCAGCAGTTCCACCCTGTTCGGCGGCCAGGAACGGCCGGACATGAAGTCCGGCGTGATCACCGGCGCCGCCGGCGTCATCGGTGTGGAGCTGTTCGGTAACGATACCCAGCTCGACGGCCTGTTGCTCACGGACGATACGGCCGCCACTATCTATTACCCCCATGTGGCCGACATGACCAAGTGGTGGACCGGTATTGTGGCCTACAATCCGTCGGATACGGCCTGTGACATCACCATCACCCCCTACAGCGAAACAGGTACGGCGCTTGCCCCTTCCATCCTGAATATCGGCGGAAAGGAAAAGTATGTCGGCGTGGTGAAAAACCTGGACCTTCCCGCTCAGACGGCCTGGTTCAGGATAGACGCCACCCAGCCCCTGTCCGGGTTTGAGCTCTTCGGCACGCTGGACGGAAAGGTGCTGGCGGCTTACGCCGAACAGAACGGCGGCGGATCGAAACAGGGCGTATTCGCCAAGATCGAGCAAAGCGGCTGGACGGGCATCGCCTTTGTCAACACCGAGGACGATGCGGCGTCCGTCACCCTGACCGCCTACAACAATACCGGCTCGGTCGTCGCCACCGACACCATCACCGTCAACGGCCATGCCAAGGTGGTCGACAGGCCGGAAAACATCTTCTCGCCCCAGAGCATTGCCAGTGCCACCTTCATCACTTATGTCTCCGATAAAGATGTCGTGGGCTTCCAGCTCAACGGCTCTTCCGACGGCAAGATGCTGGACGGACTGCCGGCCCTGGCCGGAGAATCCCTCGATAACGGAGGAGGAGACGATGACGGCAATGGCGACGATCCGCTCATCGGCGAATGGCGGCTGACCCGGATGGAAGATAACGAGGGTTTCGGTTGTTCGGTTTCCTGCCCCGGAAGCACGACCTGCGTTGGGTTTGACGTTACCTGCGGGGAGGAGACATCCCGGTTCAACACCGACGGATCGGTCGTATACACATCCGACGGGGAAAGCGTCAGCGGCACCTACACCGTCAGCGGCAATGAAATTACCGGATGCCTCGCCGGGGAGGGTTGTGAAACGGTTCAATACAGCATTTCCGATGACACCCTGATCCTGGAGGAAGAAGATCTCTCGGGGTTTAAGGTAAAAACCTACTGGGAGCGGATCTCATCCGATGATGGATCGGGCGGCAGCGGACCGTCGGGCAATGTTCTCCTGCTGGAAAGCAACAACAGCTACGCCCAGGCAGGCACGACCATCTTCCCCGCTTCCGGCACTCCGGCGGACTTTACCGTCGAGGCATGGATTTACCCCACGGCCGGCCAGAGAAGCTATATCCTGTCGGATGACGCCTATGATTTCTTTGTAGATTATAATGCCGCCTATTCCAACAACGGCCTGGGAATAGGCTTTTATGTCTGGGGAGAAAGCGGAAGCGGATGGGACGGTCAGACGGTGTTCGAGTCCGTCGCGCTCAACCAGTGGAATCATGTCGCCGGCATGTTCGATGCCTCGACAAACCAGATAACGCTTTCCATAAACGGCGTGTTGTACCCTCCGTCCGACTTCAGTTACAGCGGCTTCTATACATCCTCGAGCCAGAAATTCGCCGTCGGCCTCAATTCATATGATTTCACCGGTCCCTTCTCCGGCAGAATCGACGAGGTCAGGGTTTCAGATAGCGTCCGCTATACGGCGGACTTTTCTCCACCGGCCGGAAACTTTACCACTGATGCCGATACCGTGGGCCTGTGGCATTTTGATGAGGCGGCCGGCGCGACGTCCTTTGGTGATGATTCCGGCAACATCCATTCGCTGACCGGTTTGAACGGGGCGCATACGGGGGCCGACACGAACTGATGGCCACCTCTAAAAATCACCTTAAAACTTAAAACTTAACACTTAAAACTTAACACTTAACACTTAAAACTTAAACGCCTTCTCCAGCGACTTGTCCATGACCGCTTCGTAGCCGGTCATGCGGGCCACGACAATGCCGTCCGCGTCCAGGAAGGTAAAATCACCGCCGATGCGGTGACCGGACCGCTGGTTCACTTCCAGAACCGTGATCACGCCGTCCGCCGGGAAAGACGGCCGGTACTGCCGGAACGTTTTAAAGGAAACCGGCAGGCAGACCATGCCGGCGTTTTCGTAGCACCAGACAATGCCCAGCTGGAAAGCGGTGTCCAGCACCAGGGGATCGGCCAGCCAGGTGTTTCGCAGGGGCTGGGAGATCCATTGACGCGGCGGCGGCGCGCAGGCCACCAGGGCCTTGATCCCGTCCGGAGTGCAGGCGGGTATTTCACGGATTCCGGCCAGTTCCCGGCCGTGGAACAAAATTTTCTCATAGACTTCCCGGACCGGCCTGGCGTAACCGCCCGAGGCCAGGGAAGCGGGTTCACGAAAAGCCGGCGGTGTTTCGTAGTCGGCGCAAAGCACGGCCCGGGCGGCATACTTCAGGCGTTTGCCGGCGGCATCTTTCCCGGCACTGACCTGGACCTCGACCTCGAACACCGAACCGTTTTTCTTCGGCTTTCCCGTCATCACCGCCACGTTTTCCGAAGCGCCGTCCAGAACGATACCGGAAAGGACCCGCATGTCATCGATACCGGTCAACAGCAGGCCGGGGTTGGCGTGAAGCGCGCCGCTGCCGACCCATTCCGCGGCCAGGGCAAAAGGCACCACCGCCTTGCCGCCCAGCATGTGCGCCTTTAACACCGGAAAAGTCGACAGGCTGACCTCGCGTTCAAAGGCCACGGACAGGTCGCTGTTATTGACGGACACATCCGGTTCTTTGTTCGCATGGCCCGCGTCAGCCGGAGAGGCAGTTCCCGGAATCAGGTCGGAAAATCCGGCGCCGATCACAATCTCGTTCTCGTCCCGGTCGCGGCCGCCCATTTCGGCCAGCAGGCATTGAGCGCCCGCTTCCAGAGGAATCAGGGCCAGCCCGTTCTTTTCAAATTCCCGTTTCAAAGACGGCGTCACCATGCCGCCGTCCCATGGCCCCCAGTTGATGGCGATGACCCGGCATTCCGGCAGGCGAAAGGAAAGCTTACGGGCGGTTTTGTTCAGCACCTCGTTGGCCATGGCATAATCCACCTGCCCTCTGTTGCCCATGCGGGCGCTGACCGAAGAGAAAAAGACAACATAGCGCAAGTCCGCCGGATCAACGGCGGACAAAAGCGCCCGGGCGCCCGCCACCTTGGTATCAAAGACGCGGTCAAACTGCGGCCGGGTTTTTTCGACGATAAACCGGTCTTCCAGGACGCCGGCGCCGTGAATGAGACAACGGATGGTGCCCTGGTCCCGGCGGATGACGTCAATCGTTTTTTTAACGGCCTCCGGATCACGGATGTCCACCGGGTAATAAACGACCTTCCGGCCCAGGCCCCGGACATAAGCGATGGTATCGGACACTTCACGGTTGGCTATATATTTCTTATAAGATGCCTCCAGTTCCATGGGAGAGATCTTGCGGCCGGAAAACTCGTTTTCCATGATCTTCTTCTTGATCTCCGCTTCTCCGTTGACGCCGCCCAGCCATTCGGGTTCGGCCGCCGGCAGAGGGGATCGGCCCAGCAGCGCGATGGCGGCGGGCGCGCGTCCGGCCAGGGCCTTGACGCACTGTGCCGTCACGCCCCTGGCGCCGCCGGAAACGACGATCACGTCCCCCGCTTCCAGCCGGATATCACCTTCCGGACAGGCAGCTTCAACCAGCGCGATCACCCGCCTGGATCCTCTGGTCAGGCCCACCTCGACCGGGCCCGTCTGGTTCAGGATCTCCGCCGTAACGGCCGCCGCCACGGCGTCGGTGTCCGTCCAGCCGGGATCCGCGTCAACGGCCCGGCAGGCCACTGTCGGCCATTCAATGGCGGCGGTTTTGACCAGGCCGGCCAGGGCTCCCTGCAGGGGGTTGAAATCGGCCTTATCGCCAAAGCCCATGGCGCCGTCCAGGCGGGTAATGGCCGCGAAAACCGTGTCCTTTCCACCTTCCGAATTTTTCACCAGTGCCGGACCGGCCTTGGCCGCCAGTGCGAACACGTCCTTTACGTAAGCTTCATCGGCAGCGGACCAGAGCGTGTCAACCCCGACCTCGATCCTGGAAACGATCACCAGTCCGCCGGCTTTTGAAAAATCTTGGCCGGAGTCAATGGTATTTAAAAAACAGGACCGGACGCCGGAAGATATCATCCGGTCGCAGATGGCCTGTCCCAGGTCCGGATCATTGCCGGTCACAAAAATCATCAGACCGTCGGCGATTGTCACCGGCCGTCGGTCCGTCAACGGCATGTCACGTAATTCGATCCGCCGTCGCGGGACTCGAACCGTCGCCGGTTCGGTTATGGCCGGTGTCGGCTCAATGGACGCGGTTTCCTGCCCGGAAGTCGTCGCCGGTTTTATCGAAGCGCCGGCCAGGGAGAGCAGGTGATCGCAGATCTGGCCCAGGGTCCGCATCTCGGCCAGGTCCTCAGGCGCGGCCGAGGGGATGTCCGGATGTTCCTCTTCAAAGACCGACAGGATCTCCACTCGCTTGATGGAGTCGATGCCCAGGTCGTTCTCGATATCCATTTGCAGGTCCAGCATCTCCGGAGGGTATCCCGTCACCCGGCTGACGATATCCAGCATGGCGCTCTGGATCAGGGCCGCCGATACACCGGCCGCCGCCGTATTTCCCGTTGTCACGGCGGTGTGCGCGCCGGCCAGGGACAGCAGGTGATCGCAGATCTCGCCCAGGGTCCGCATCTCGGCCAGGTCCTCGGGCGCGGCCGAGGGGATGTCCGGATGCTCTTCTTCAAAAACGGACAGGATTTCCACCCGCTTGATGGAGTCGATACCCAGGTCGTTCTCGATATCCATCTCCAGGCCCAGCATCTCCACCGGATAGCCGGTCACCCGGCTGACGATGTCGAGCATGGCGCTTTGAATCTCCGCCGCCGATATGCCGGCAGCCGCCTTTTCCGTTATCACGGCGGTGTGCGCTCCGGCCGTGACGACAGCTCCGGCCAGGGACAGCAGGTGATCGCAGATCTCGCCCAGGGTCCGCATCTCGGCCAGGTCCTCGGGCGCGGCCGAGGGCACGTCCGGATGTTCCTCTTCAAAGACGGACAGGATCTCCACCCGCTTGATGGAGTCGATGCCCAGGTCGTTCTCGATATCCATCTCCAGGCCCAGCATCTCCACCGGATAGCCGGTCACCCGGCTGACGATGTCGAGCATGGCCCGTTGAATCATGGCGGCATCCACCGCCGGAGCGGCCGGGCCAGCCGGCGGCGGCGTTTCGGCCGCGGTCGTCACCGGTTCCGGCAAAGGCGCGGGCCGGACCGGTTCAACCACGGGCATGACGGATGGCGGCCGGACCGGCCGTGGAGTGGTTTCAACCGGGATGGCGCTGCCGTCCATGACAAAGGCGCTCAAATGCCGGGTTTTTTCCATGACAACGCCCAGGGCCCGGCCTGCTTCGGTTTGTGTTTCCAGAAACTTCTGGTGCGCCAGGGCGGTCTGCTGCTGAAGGGACTGCATGGATTTGAGGCTTTCCGAGACCACCTTCAGGGCATCCCGCAGCACGCCGCTGTCGGATGCCGCCGAAACCGGGGCCGGCGTCACCGGCGCCCGTTCCGGCGCGTGAACCGGCGGAGCGTCCTTGCGCTCTGCCGGCGGCTCTTGGCGGACCGGCGGGGGAACAGCGGCGACGGCCTTTTTCGGCCGCGGCGGCTTTTCCCTGCGGTAATTGGCGCCGAGAATGGGAACCGACATCTTCTGTTCACGGACGACCGGGACGGGCGGGTCTTCCCATTTTTCCAGGTTCACGGCATGACCGACGGCGGCGAAGAAACACAGGGTCCGGGCCAGGTCCTCCAGGCCGGATTTACGGCCGCCGGAAGCATCCAGGGCCAGGGCATGAAACTCTTTGCCCTTGAGAATGGACCGGACCAGTCCGGTCAGCACGGATTTGGGACCGATTTCCATGAAGATCCGGGCGCCGTCCGCGTACATCCGTTCGATCTCGTCAACAAAACTCACCGGGTTCAAAATCTGTCTGCCCAGCACTTGCCTGATCTCATTGTCATCCGTCGGATACAGGGCCGCGGTGGTGTTGGAATAAACCGGGATGGCGGTGGCGGCGATTTCTTTTTTGCGCAGATAATCACGGAAAGGTTTGGCCGCGTCCTGAACCAGCGGGGTGTGAAAAGCGGCCGATACCGGCAGACGCGTGGCCCTGATCTTGTTCTGCTTGCAGATGGCCAGGGCCCGTTCGATCTCGGCCTCCCGGCCGGACAATACCCCCTGATCGTAACTATTGCGGTTGGCCAGCACCAGGTCCAGGCTGTTTTCCGCGACCAGGGCTTCGATCCGGGCCAGGTCCTCCTTGACGGCCATCATGGCCCCGGGTTCCCGGCCCGCCGCGGCCATGTATTTGCCGCGGGCGGCCGCCAGAGCGAGAAAGGTCTCCTCGTCCATCCACCCGGCCTGGCAGAGGGCGGTGAGTTCGCCGAAACTGTGACCGCAGGTCATGTCGGCGGCCAGGCCGAACCGGGCCAGAATCCGGGCCATGGCCAGGCTGGCGGCGCCGATGGCCGGCTGGGCGATATCCGTGCTCCGCAGCGCTTCCTCGGCCTGTTTTTTCACGTCTTCGGTTAAACCGGCCGGGAAAATATAATCGGACAGCCGCTTTTCCGCGGCGTCATGAAAATTCTCAAACTGCCGGTTGGCGGTTTCAAAAACGCGGTGAGCTTCCGGGAAAATGACCGCCAGGTCACGAGCCATGTAAGTATACTGACTGCCCTGTCCCGGAAAAATAAAAGCGGTTTTGCCGACCGGTCCGTCCGGATGATCCGACGTTCCGTAAAACACGTTCTCCGTGGAAGTAAAGGCGTGCTCCGCCTTTTCCACGGTGTCCAGGGCGGCTTGAAGCGTTTCGGCCGCCTTGTCCCGGGACAGATCGATAACCACCAGGGCCCGGTGCTTGTCGGTATGACGAAAAGCGTTTCGCGATTCAGCCGCGTGCCGGCCGACGATTTCCGAAAACACCCCGGCACCGGAAGCGGCCGCCACGGCCGCGTCCCGGAATTCGGACATCTTCCGCAGTACCTCCGCTTTCGTCGATCCGGAAAAGGCGGCGATTTCCACGGTGTTGTCCCAGGCGGTGACCGTTTTTTCGGCGGCATATTCCTCCAGGACCATATGGTAGTTGCTGCCGCCGAAGCCAAAGGAACTCATGGCCGCCCGCCGGGGATGTTTCCGGTTGGAAAGCCAGGGCCGCAGCAGGGTGCTGATATAAAACGGGGACTGGTCCATGTTCAGCTTGGGATCGGGCTCGCCGATCTTCAGGGTGGGGAGAATGGCCTTGTGATAGAGGGCCAGGGCGGTTTTGGCCAGGCTGGCCGCGCCCGCCGCCGCCTTGGTATGGCCGATGATGGACTTTACCGATCCCAGGGCGCACTGTCCCTGTCCGGCGCCGGCTTCCCTGTATAACCGGGACAGCGCTTCAAATTCAACGGCGTCGCCGACCCGGGTGCCGGTGCCGTGGGCTTCGGCCATTTCAACGGTGGCCGGTGAAATATCCGCGTATTCATATGCCCGCCGCAGGGCTTTTAACTGGCCTTCCGCCACCGGCGCGTAAATGCCCGCCGACCGGCCATCGCTGGATGTGCCCACGGACCTGATGACGGCATAAATCTTGTCTTTGTCTCTTTCCGCGTCCTCCAGGCGCTTGAGCAGAAAAACGCCCAGCCCCTCGCCCAGCACGGTGCCGTCGGCATCTTTTGAAAACGGCCGGGCGTCTCCGGAAAAGGACAGGACCGACGTCTTGGAAAAGCACATGTGCATGAAAATATCGTTCAAGGTGTCGATGCCGCCGGCGATCATCATGTCGCTGCGGCCGGACATCAGTTCCAGCACGGCCAGGTTGACGGCCGCCAGGGAACTGGCGCAGGCGGCGTCCACCGCGCAGTTGGTCCCGCCCAGGTCGAAACGGTTGGCGATTCTCCCGGCCACCACGTTACCCAGAAGTCCGGGGAAAGAGTTCTCCTGCCAGGAGACATAAGCGTCGGCGATCCGCTCCACCACCTGTTCCGCCTGATCCCGGGAGACACCGGCGTCTTCCAGCGCCTTTTTCCAGATGGGAAATCCCAGCCGTGAACTCAACGGGATCACCAGTTCCTGGGTTCCGGTCACGCCGATGACCACGCCGGTGGCATCCCGGTCCCAGGGCCTGCCGCCCTGCCCGTATCCGGCGTCTTCCAGGGCCATGCGGGTGACCACCAGCCCCAGCAGTTGAGAACTGTCGGTGGCTTCCAGGATGCTGGGCGGAATATTGAATTCGGTGGGATCAAACGATACCGGGGAAAGGTAACCGCCCCGTTTACAATAAACGAAATCACCGCCGGAAGGATCCTGGCGGTAATAATCAACGGCCGACCAGTGCGTGGCCGGGACGTCGGTAATGGCGTCCTCGCCCCGGGTCAGCAGGCGCCAGTACTCTTTTAGACTGGATGATTTCGGGAACAGACTGCCGATTCCCACGATCGCGATGCTCTGATCTTTCTGACTGCGCAACAGCTTCAATTCGACCACCTTCTTGGATTATTGATTGATCCATTCGGAAATTTTTTCAAGGGGCAGCGGCGTTACCTTGCCCGCCGATACCGGCAGCAGACCGCCCTGATTTTGCAGCCAGCCGAAGCGGGTGATCACCGCGGCGCCGAAAAGCAGGTTCATGGCCACGGTCGTCACGTCGCGGTTCTCCGCTTTTTCCAGAAAACTGCCCCGGACCCATTCATT
Source organism: Thermodesulfobacteriota bacterium (assembly GCA_040753795.1). NCBI lineage: Bacteria > Pseudomonadati > Thermodesulfobacteriota > Thermodesulfobacteriota bacterium. Next base: position 16,466 of record JBFMDX010000023.1, on the reverse strand, counting down.
GAAAGCGCCCATGGCCGGGCCGCACCAGATCTGATAATCGACCTTGCGGTCCTCCTCGCCGGTGATGCCCCACATGGAAGACCGTCCCAGGTAGGACCGGAAAACCAGGGCCATCTTGTGCCGGGGATCTTTTTCCGCCCGTTCGATCTGCTTCGGGTCCCGCTCTTCGAAAAACCGGCGGGTGTCCCGCCACTCTTCATCAAAACCCCGCCGCAGCAGGTTTTTTTCGATATTCTCCCGCTCCTTGGCGGGCAGCTCGGTATAATCCTTATACCGCACATACAGGTCGTAAAGCTTGGCGGCCCGCATGGGAAACATGGTGCCGCGTTTGAGCACCTGCACTTTTCCGCCCATCTCGAACATATCCGCCGCGGGCGCCATGGTGACATCGGCCTGTTCCGCGGCCACCAGCATGTCGCGGACCAATGGGGTGACGCCGGCTTCGACGCAGGACTGGTTCACGGAGCCGGTCAGCACATAGGCGGCGCCCATGGCAAAGGCGGCGGCGGCGGACACGGGCGTGGCGATACCGCCGCCCAGGCCCACCGGAATGTTTCGGGGATAATGGTATCGGGCGCACAACTCGTCGCGCAGGGTCATCATGGTCGGCAGCAGCGCCAGGGCCGGCCGGTTATCGGTATGCCCGCCGGAGTCGGCTTCCGCCGTCAGGGCGTCGGCCATGGGAATTTTCTCGGCCAGGGCGGCTTCTTCGGCGGTAATCAGCCCCTGCTCTACCAGACCGGTTAAGATCTTTTCCGGCGGCGGAGAGAAAAACCGGGCGGCCACTTCCGTTCGGGACACCTTGGCCACGATCCGGTTGGGGACGATAATATTACCGTGATGGTCACGATGAATCCCCCTGACCCGGTACAGGACAATGTAAGGCGTCAACCGCATGAAGGCCGAGGCGCTGATCAGGTTAACGCCTTTCTTCAGGTACAGATCGACAATGGCTTTTTCCAGGGACGATTCCACCGGTGAATGGATCAGATTGACGCCGAAGGGAAGATCGCCCAGGGAGGCCTGCAGTTCGCTGATGGCCGCCTCTACTTTAGACGGCGGCAGACCGGCCGCCCCGAAAAACCCCACCATGCCGGCCCGGGCCATGGCCTGGACCATTTTAACGGAGGTGATGCCGTTGGCCATGGCCCCGGCGACATAGGCATAACGGAGGCCGATCATCTTTTTAAATTCAGGATCGCCGAACTGCTCCGGCGGCAGCGGCGGCGCGTAGCCGATCAGGGGAAGGCCGCCATCCGCGGCCGGTTGCCTTGCCGCCGTCAACCTGGCGCTGCCGCCGACGGACGCGCCAACGGCGTTATTCATCTTCACCAGAAACAGAGGCCGGGAAACGGAAAACAGCGCCCGCCGGATGGCGTCCTCACCGGATTCCGGCGTCACTTCTCCATCGCCGTACCAGATTCCATTGACTGCCCCGCCTGGACCAGTCTCCATTGGATCAGAACTCATTCCCACCCCTTCGCGTCTGCATGGTGAACGTTTACGGCCGTCTCATCCGCTGAAACATGACGGCGGCTTCATCGAATCCACCGGAAAACCCCGGCTTGCCCATAACCTGTTAATTTTTAGAATTCCTACCAATATTGTCAAGCAATTAGTTTTCGCTTATCGCGCTTGAAATCGCGGATGATAGCGGGAATGCACGTCTTTGAGATGGCCGAAGGCCACATGGGTGTAGATTTGAGTGGTGGCGATATCGGTATGCCCCAGCATCATCTGCACCGAGCGCAGATCCGCGCCGCCTTCCAGCAGATGGCTGGCAAAGGAATGCCGCAGCGAGTGGGGCGTGACCCGTTTTTCGATGCCGGCGGCCCGGGCGTATTTTTTGAGCAGTTTCCAGAATCCCTGCCGCGTCATGGGGTTCCCGCGCCAGGCGATAAACAGGTAGCGGCTGGTCTGGTTTTTTAACAGCAGGGGACGGATATTTCTGATGTAGTCCTCCAGTTTTCCGGCGGCAATACTGCCGATGGGCACGACCCGTTCCTTGGCGCCTTTCCCGAAGACCCGGACAAAGGAGACTTCCGTGTTCACGTTCTGCACCGTTATATTGACCAGTTCCGACACCCGCAGGCCGGCGGCGTAAAGCAATTCCAGCATGGCCGCGTCCCGCTTGCCTTTGGCGTTGCCGGTATCGGGCGCGTCCAGCAGCGCGGCCACTTCCGAAACCGACAGGACATCAGGCAGTTTCAGGCCGATCTTGGGCATGTCAACTACCGTCACCGGGTTGTGCCGGATAATTTTTTCCTGGGTCAGATACTTGTAAAATCCCCGCAGGGCCACCAGGTGACGGGCCCGGGAACGTTTGTCCAGGCCGCTGCTTCTCATGTCAATCAGGTATTTGAGCACGACCGGCATGTCATCGGCGGAAACATTTTCAATCTGATTGTTTTTCAGAAAATCGACGTACCGTGCCAGATCGCTGCCGTAAGCGGCCAGGGTGTTTTTTGACAGGCCCTTCTCGACCAGGAGGTAATTTAAATACTGGTCGACATGTTCATGGAGGTTGTCCATCAGATTCTTTCCGGAACCTGGCCGTCGCTTTGATTCAGAACCTCGGCGCCGTCGGCGCGGACCACCACCATATTCTCGATTCTGACCCCGCCCCATCCGGCAAGATAAATACCGGGCTCGACGGTAAAGACCATGCCCTCTTCCAGAGTTCCCGTGGATAAGGGACTGACCCGGGGCGATTCATGAACCGCCAGCCCCACTCCGTGCCCCAGGCCGTGGCCGAACCGGTCCTGATATCCGGCTCGTTCGATGTGTTGCCGGGCCACGGCATCAACCTCTCTGGCGGATATGCCCGGCCTGACCGCCTCAATCGCCAGTTGCTGGGCTTCGTAAACCGTCCGGTGAACCTTCCGGTAGGTGTCATCGCCGCGGCCTTTCATGAAACTGCGGGAGATATCGGCGCAATATCCGTTCAGCCGCGCTCCCCAGTCGAACAGTACCGGCAGCCCATCGGAAAGCGTCCGGTCGCCGCAGACCGCGTGCGGCCGGGCGCTGTTTTCTCCAAAAGCCGCGATGATCGGAAAGGCCATGGCCTCGGCGCCGGCTTCCCGCAGTCTTTTTTCCAGCAGCCAGGCGGCCCGCGTTTCCGTAATGCCATTCTTTAAATCATGTGAGATAAACGCCTCAAAGGCCGCCTCGGAAATCTCCAGGGCGCGCCGCATGGTTTCAATCTCTTTCTTCTCTTTTTTTATCCGCACATCCGCCAGGCGCGCGTCTACCGGTTTCAGGGTGACGCCGACGTAATCGGCCGCGAGCTGGTCCATGATTTTAAGATACTCCGCGTGGGGCATACGCTCGGCTTCAAATCCCAGGCAGCGGGCGTTGAGTTGTTTTAACATCGGCGGAAGCTCTTTTGCAAATCCCTGCCTGACCTGGTGAATATCATACCCGACGGCTTCCTCCCGGGCCTGAAGCGTGAAACGGGAATCAGTCAGCAGCAGCAGCCGGTCACGCGTGATCAGCAGCGCGCCGGCCGACTCGTTAACGCCGCCGTCCTCACCGGTAAAACCGCTCAGGTACCGGCGGTTCTCCGCCGTGGTCACCAGCAGGGCATCGATGTCTTCATTATCTAATTCCGCACGGGCTCTTGCGATACGATCATCAAACTGGCTTTTCAAAACAGGTTGCCTCCCGTCAGTTGTACTCGCGGGTCGCGATTAGTATCCATATTAAATGCCCCCGCCGCAAGCTGCGAGGAATTAACCCAAAACGATTAAAAGACGACGATTTAAAACGGAGACTATCACAAAACCACTAAAAATCATATCGGGGTCGCGGAGGACTGGAAGGCTAAATCCTTCTCCTGCACTTTCATCATCACACCCGCCATCCCCAACGACCGCTCAAGGGCACGGCACGCCGTGCCTCTACATCCCTGAACCCTTAAAACTTAAAACTTAACACTTAACACTTAACACTTAAAACTTAACACTTAACCCTTAAAACTTTCCCCCTGTACCTCAAGCCTTGCCCCTTCCCCCCTTATCTATTATATTCTTTCAAACCATGGAGAATAAAAATATGTCCACGACACAAACGCATCACTACATCTGTCCCATCTGCGAAGCCGAATGCGGGCTTGAAATCATTACCCGCGACGGCATGATCGAATCCATCCGCGGCGACCGGGAAAACGTTTTCTCGAAAGGGTTCACCTGCCCCAAGTCTCTGGCGATCAGTGAGTTGACCCAGGACCCGGACCGCCTCAGGCACCCTGTCCGCAGGAATGGAAAAAAATGGGAACGAATCGGCTGGCGGGAAGCCTTTGCTGAAATCGAAAAACGGATCAGGGACATCCGCCGTCGATATGGCCGCCATGCCGTGGCGCTGTATGTCGGGAACCCCAACGCCCATTACCACGGCAACATGATTTACCTCGGCTTTCTGCTGCGGGCGATGAATACCCATAACCGTTATTCGGCCAGTTCGCTGGACCAGCTGCCGCTGATGATGGTCTGTTACCTGCTGTTCGGTCACCAATTCCTGTTTCCCGTTCCGGATATCGACCGGACGGATTATTTTCTCATTATCGGCGCCAATCCGGCCGTATCCGGCGGCAGCATCATGACCGCCTCCGGCATGCCGCGGCGCGTCAAAGACATTCAGCAGCGCCATGGCAAAGTAGTGGTGATCGATCCGGTCCTTACCCGGACCGCTTCTCTGGCCGATCGGCATCTGTTTATCCGGCCGGGCACGGATGTTTTTCTCATGGCCGCCCTGGTGAACACGGTCTTTGAAGAAGGACTGGCCGATCCGGGAAGACTGGCTTCGTTCACGGACGGTATTGACACGATCAAAGCCGCCGTCAAAAACTTCACGGCGGAGAAAGCGGCCGGCTTCACCGGCATCAAAGCGGAAGAGATTCGTCGGCTGGCCATGGAATTCTGCCGGGCGGAAAAGGCCGTCTGCTACGGCCGCATGGGCACGTGTGTTCAGGAATACGGCACGCTGACCTCCTGGCTGATCATGGTCTTCAATATCATCACCGGGAAGATGGACCGGCCCGGCGGTCTCATGTTTCCGACACCGGCTCTGGATTTTGTCGACTTTCTGGCCCGAAGCAATGAGAAAGGTTATATCGCCAGACATCACAGCCGGGTCAGCGGACTGCCGGACTTTGCCGGTGAATTTCCCACCGCGGTAATGGCGGAAGAAATTCTTACGCCGGGCGATGGGCAAATCAAAGCGTTGATCACCATCGCCGGCAACCCGGTTCTCTCCGCGCCCGACGGCAGGCTCATCGATCAGGCCCTTGGAACACTGGACTTCATGGTGGCCATGGACTGGTACGTCACCGAATCCTCACGCCACGCGCACATTATCCTGCCGCCCACCGGTATCCTGGAACACCACAACTTCGGCACCATGACCAATCTGGCCGGAGTCCGCAATTTCGCCGCGTACTCGCAACCCGTAATCAGGCCCGCTCCGGACACGCGCCATAACTGGCAGATCCTTTCCGAACTGACGGCCTGCTTCATTGCAAATCCGCTGCTCCGCCTGGCGCTTAAACTGGCCAGACCGGAACTGCTGCTCGATCTGATGCTGCGCTTCGGGCCCTACGGTTCGGGTCTGAATATATTCGGCTCCGGCCTGACGCTGTCGAAAGTCAAACAGGCCGAGCACGGCCTGGATCTGGGCCCGCTGGCACCCCGTCTTCCGGATCGTCTGTTCACAACAGACAAACGAATCCATCTGGCTCCGGAAATGCTGGTTGCCGCGCTTAAAAAATTAGACGCGGACGCCGCCACCGGTCCGATCGCCGAAGAGACCGGAACGTTCGATCTGCTTCTGATCAGCCGCCGCAACCTCATGTCCAACAACACCTGGCTGCACAACTGCCGGAGCATGCGGAATCAAACCAATCGCTGCACCGCTTTGATTAACACCGGTGACGCGGAAACAAGATCGATCGCGTCCGGTGATTTTATCCGCGTCGCATCACGAGTCGGCAGCATTGTCATTGAAGCCGAAGTAACCGATCACATCATGCCGGGCGTCATCAGCATTCCCCATGGCTGGGGTCATGATCGCGAGGGCGCGCGGCTGCGTGTGGCCGCCGGGTATCCCGGCGTCAGCATTAACGACATCACCGACAGCAGCCGGCTGGATATCAGCGGCAACGCGGCCTTGTCAGGAGTTCCCGTCAGAATTAACAAAACGGATGCCGATGGAACAAACGCTTTATCATAACCAACGGCCATCGAAATGAGATCGGCTGACCACGGTTGATGTTGTCGACGATTATCCGGATACGAAAAAAAAAATGAAAAAAATTCAACAAAAAAATAAAAAAATATTGACACACTATATATAGTATTATAAAAAAAAATTAACACAACCTCATGCGGTTCTTACCGCACCGTGAAACCTCGTTAAGGGAACGAGGTTGGTTAATTAACCAGAAAGGAAAAGGAGGGGCTCATGGCACCAGCAAAGAAGGCAGCAACCAAGAAGACGGCCGCGAAGAAGAAAACCGCGGCCAAAAAACCTGCTGCGAAAAAACCCGCGGCCAAGAAACCTGCCGCAAAAAAACCCGCAGCAAAAAAAGCTGCCGCCAAAAAACCCGCGGCAAAAAAAGCTACTGCCAAGAAGACCACAAAAAAGTAGCAAGGTACCGGCACACAAGATTTACCGTTTTACAAAGACAGGGTGGCAACGAACAATTAAGTTTTTGCCACCCTGTTTTTTTTGATGAAGGTGTAAAAAGATAAAATCGGATCAAACGAGAAATGGCAGAATCAACCCGACGTCCTCCGTCCCGACATCGCCCCAGGGGGCTTGAAATTCTTTACGATGACCGATACATTCTGGTCATCAGCAAGGAAACGGGGATTCTTTCCATGAGCTTTCACCGGGACCAGAACAACACCGTCGAGCGGATTCTCACCGACTATGTCCGCAAAGGCTGCAGCCGCTCGAAGAACCGCGTGTTCGTGGTCCACCGGCTGGACCGGGACAGCTCCGGTTTGATGGTCTTCGCCAAAACCTATCTCCTCCAGCAGCGCCTGAAAAAAAACTGGGACAAAACGGAAAAGCTTTACCTGGCGGCCGTGCATGGTCACGTCAATCCGGCGTCGGGCATCATTGAAAGCAATCTAACCGAAGATAAAGACCAGTTTGTCTCCTCCACCGATGACCCATCAAAAGGACGACCGGCGCGAACCGGATACCGCGTCATCAAGCAGACCCGTTTAATGAGTATCGTCAAAATCAAACTGTATACCGGCCGCAAAAACCAGATCCGGGTTCATTTTGCCGAAAAAGGGTATCCGGTGATCGGCGACCGCAAATACGGGCGGCCGGACAAGCCATACGAACGGCTGGCCCTGCATGCCAAGTCCCTTGCCTTTAACCATCCCCAGACCGGTGAGCGCATGCGTTTCAATACGGAAATACCGGCGTTCTTCCCGCGGATCGCGGGCGGACTGGATGAATCGGACTGGGGTAAACCATACGAAATGGAATGACGGGATAAAAGACGGGAGGATACGACGATGACCATCTCGCGCCAGTCAACCACACCCATGCTGCGGGCCAGCCGCGCGACCTTCATCCTGCTGCTTCTGTTCGCCCCGCTGGCCTTCGGCAGTGTCGAGCCCTGGGCCTTTTTCATTCTTGTTCTGCTGACCGGTCTTTCCCTGCTGTTTTATCTGACCGACCGTCTTCAGACCGGCCAGCCCCTGTACCAGGTGCCCTGCCTTATCCCGCTGCTTCTGGTGGGGGTGTACCTGGTGTTTCAGTTGACTCCGCTGCCGGCTTCGATGCTGGGCGTCATTTCGCCCCGGTCGTTATCGTCCTGGCAGAAATCCGCCGGGCTTTTCGCCAGCGGCATTTTATATCCGGTCTCCCTGGATATCCGGGGCGGCGTGGTCGAGCTGTCGCGCTTCCTCGTCTGCTGCGGGTTTTATGTCCTGGCGATTCAGCTCCTGTCCGACGGAAATATGTTCAAGCGCGTCACGTTGACCATTGCCTTTTTCGGCGGACTGCTGGCCCTTTCTTCCATCTTGCAGGCGATATTTACCGTTGACCGTCTGCTCTGGTTCCGGCCGCTGGCCGCCCGCCTGAATCCGTTCGGCCCTTACGTGAACAGCAATCACTACGCCGGGCTGATGGGCATGCTCTTCCCGGTTGCGCTGGCCCTGGCCTTTGCCCTTCGTCCGTCGCGGCAGTTCGGCTCCTGGCGTGAAAAAATTCTCGGTTTCCTTGACGATGAAGACTTCCTGCGGTTTCTTCTGCTCGGCCTGGGCGCCGTCGCCATGGCCCTGTCGGTGGCCATGAGCCTCAGCCGGGGCGGCATGATCAGCCTGTGCCTGTCCCTGATCTTCTTTGTCATGGCTGTTTTCCGTACGGCCCGCACCGGCCGGGGTTCGCCGCTGGCCGGTTTGGCGGTGATGACGGCCGTGCTGATTGTCGCGCTGGTCGCGGCGATGAACTGGTTCGGCTGGGAAAACGTGTTTCACGAGTTTGACAGTGTGGGCGCGGAAGTCGAGTCCACTTCACCGGCGTCCCGGTACCAGATAGCGAAAACCGGCCTGAACACGATCAGGGACTTTCCTCTGACCGGTTCGGGTTTCGGCAGTTTCCGGAATGTCTTTCCCCGGTATATGGACCATGACCCGTTTCATGTGGTGGACCACGCTCATAACGATTACCTGGAGTTAATAATTGAAGGCGGGCTGATCGGAGCCCTGCTCTCTTTCGCGGTCTTCCTCTGTCTTTTCCTGGCCACGCTTCGTTTTCTGAAAAAAAGGGTCGAGCCTTACGCCGTGCTGATCTGCCTGGGGGCCATGGCGGGGCTGGTCGCGATCCTGCTCCACAGCCTGGTGGATTTCAATCTTCACATCAACGCCAACGCCCTGTATGCCGCCTTTCTGGGCGCGCTGATGGTTTCCGCCGCCCACACCCGTTTCCGGGATCATTTAAAATCCGGCACCTATCTGACGCCATGCGGCCCGGGCACCTCTCTGGCCATGATGATCGTTTTCATCATTATATGGATACCGCTGCTGGTCTTATCGGCCGGACAATGGGCCGGAACGCATTACGCGGCGCCGTTCAAACGGCTGACCGCCGAGGCGAAAAAAGATCAGGCGGTGCGGGAAGCCATGTCAACAGCCACTCAACGGGCATCCCTGGTCGATCCGCTGGAAGCGATATACCGGGTCATGACCGGTGATATCGCCATGGCCTCCGGTGATTTCTCCCATGCCCTGACCGCTTTTCAAAAGGCCATTCTACTGGCGCCCACCCGTTCCGAATTTCTTCAAAGAGCCGGCGCGGCGGCCTATTACAGCAACCAGGCCGGCCTGGCCGACACCCTGATGGCGGCCGGTATTGATTTTTATCCGTCGCGGCCGGAATTTTACGCCCGGTACGCGGCCTTTCTCCTGAAAACGGATAAAGATTCCGAAGCCAGGGATGTCATCCGGAAAGGGCTGCTGCTGGGCCCGAACACCATCGAGATGTTCTTCAACGTCATGCGGGACGCTAAAATGACGCCGGCGGAAATGTATATCGCCATGGCCGATCGTTCTTATGCCTGGGCCAGGTTCGCCGCTTATATTGAAAAAACCGATTATGATTTCATGAAAAAGGAAATTCTGCTGAAGGCGGTCAATGCCGCCGACCGGGAGGAAACCCCGTCACCGCGCGTCTATTCCACCCTGGCCGCGTTCTGCGTCAAGGAAAAGAACGATGAAGAGGCCATCGCGGTGCTTGAAAGAGGCATCGCCAAACTTCCCGACCAGGTCGGTTTGATGTATGAACTGGCGACTATTTTTGACCGGCTTCAGATCACGTACAAGGCCGTCGAGCTTTATAAAAAAATCCTGCTGCTCAATCCCGGGCATAAAAGCGCCCGCTCCCGGCTGGAGAACCCGGTGAAAAGCGGCAAACCGGTAAAGGGGAACCCGTAACTTCATGATTGATATTCACAACCATATTCTTCCGGGAGTAGACGACGGCGCGGCCGACATGGACGAGGCCATCCAGATGGCCGCCATCGCGGCGCGTGACGGCATTCGTCATATCATCGCCACGCCCCATCTGCCGGGAACGGGCCTGGACCGGGCCGAAATCGAAGACCGGACGGCGGCGTTGAACGCCTGTTTGAAAGAAGCGAAGATCGATGTGCGCGTGTACCCGGGAGCGGAAATACCGGTTTACATGCTGGACAACGACACCTGCCGGATCGGTCTGGCCGGGACCCGCTATCTGCTGACGGAATTTCCACTGACCGGCATGCTGCCTTTTTCTTCTGACATCTTCAGCTTTTTGACGGGGCTCGGCTACAGGATCATCATTGCCCATCCGGAGCGATGCCCCACTGTCATCAAAAATCCGGAATGGCTGCTGGACCTGTTGAGTCCCGGCGTCATGCTGCAGATCACGGCCGACAGCCTGAACGGCAAAATGGGAAAAGAAGTGCTGTCCCTGACCCGGTATCTGTTGAAAAAGCAGGTGGTGACTTTCATGGCATCGGACGGACACAACGTTTATGACCGACGGCCGGAATTATCGGCGGGCGTCAAAGCCGCTGAGAAATATCTGAAGCAGCAGGCCATCCGCCTGGTAGACGATAACCCCCGGAAGATTCTCTCCGCCGCGTCCTGACACCTATCCCTCGCGGCGTCAAAACCCATCCCCCAAAAAACACCAAAGGCGCGACATCGCCGCGCCACTTAAAACTTAACACTTAACCACTTAAAACTTAACACTTAACACTTAACACTTAACCACTTAAAACTTAAAACTTAAAACTTAACCACTTAAAACTTAACCACTTAAAACTTAATACTTAACCACTTAATACTTAACCACTTAACCACTTAAAACTTAACACTGCGCCGCTCCGCGGCGCTATACCCGCGTCGCTATTCTTCCCTCGCATAATAATACTGGGTGTATTTATAATAATACGGATAGTAATACCGCTGCCGGCTCATATCCACGGCATTGACCACCTGCCCCACAATTTTAGCGGAGGTAGCGCCCAGGTTATTGACGACGCGGACGACATCCTCGTAACGCGTCACTCCCGAACGGGTGACCAGAACGATTTTTTCCACATAACCGGCCAGGACACTGCCGTCGGAAACGCTGGCCATGGGCGGGGTGTCGAATATCACGATATCGTAATTCTTGCCAAGGTCCTTGATGATCTTAACCGTCTGTTCCGAGGCGAGCAGGTCCGACGGGTTGGGCGGGATCGTGCCCGCGGGAATCAGGTGCAAGTTGGGTATGTCGGTTTCCTGGATCGCCGCGTCTTTCTTGATTTGCCCGGTCAGAATTTCCGCGAACCCGTTCCGGCTGCTCTTGCCAAAAACCCGGTGAAGGGTCGGCCGCCGCATATCGCAATCGACCACCAGCACCGACCGATCGGCCTGGGCAATGGCGATGGCCAGATTAGCGCAGGTGATGGTCTTGCCGTCGCTGGGATAAACGCTGGTCACCATCATGGTTTTAGGAAAGCCCGTCGGAGTGGACAGGGAAAGCGCGGTTCTGACGGTCTTGTAACTCTCCGCTTCCGAGGAGGCGGGATGCTGGCTGACGATAGTTTCCGGGTTTTTGCCGTCCTCGCCGCTGATGTAAGGGATGGAAACAATCGCCTTGACCCCGGTTTTTTCCTCGGCGTCTTCGCACAGGGAAATAGTGTTGTCCATGTATTCCAGAAAAAAGGCGGCGCCGATACCGCCGACACAACCGATGACCAGGGCGATGAGCAGGTTCCGGGGCAGGTTCTGGTTGGAAGGCGACGCCGGGGTGCGGGCCGGCTCCACCACATACACGTCCACATCCCGGATCTGCTTGGTCATGGACTGTTCCTTGATCCGGGACACCAGGGCATCATAGAGCTGCCGCCGGGTTTCAATCTCTCGCTTTAAAATGTTGTACTGGATGGATTTTTCGTTCAGCCTGGCCGCCTCGGCCTTGATATCGTCAAGCTGCCGGTTCAGGCTCTCCTGGTTGGTCGCGGCCAGTTGCATTTCATTTCGTATGCGCTGAACGATGTTGCGGGTTTCCGCCTCTTTTTTCGCCTGCAGTTCGTTGAGGGTATCCCGGGCCTGAATACGAAGGGGATGTTTTTCTCCGTACTTCTGGCTTAAGGTAATCATATTCTGTTCGGCCTCGCGGATCAGGCCGCGAATCGTCTGCAGAGAGGTTTCGGCCGCGATGGTCGGAATGGTATCCAGGGAATCCACCGACGTGCGGTCGATCTGCGCCATAATCGTCTTCAGTTCCCGCTGTTTGGATTCGGCCTGACTCAACTCGGTGTTGATCTGGGACAGCCGCTCCGGAATGATGGTAATGCGGTTTTCAATGGTAACGATATCCTGGGCAACCAGATAATTCTGCAGCGCGTGTTCTGCCTCCTCCAGTTTTTCCCGTTCCGTGACCGCCTTTTTCTCCATCCAGTCGATGGTATATTCCGTATTGGTCATCTTCATTTCAAGCAACTGCTCGATATAAGCCCGCGGCATGGTGTTGCAGACCAGGGCGGAAAAAGCCGGGTTGTGGGAAGTATAGGACAGGGAAAGAATCTGGCTGTCGCGGACCCGCTCGACCTTCAACCCGGGCAGCAGGGTTGCGGCCAGTTTTTCCGTAACGGGCTTTTCTTCCGGCGCGCCGGTTGCCGCGTTTGCCTCCGCCGGTTTTTTGTCCTCTTTCTTGTTCTTTTTATCGGGAAACAGAGAAGCGTAGGTCTCGGTCAGCTTCATGATGTTGACCACTTTTTCCATCACGGCCAGGCTGGAAATAATCTGGATCTGGGAATTGAAAAAGGCGGGATCCTGCCGGGAAATTCCGTACAGGTCCTCGAGGGGATTGCCGGCCTTCTGCTCCACCTTGACCCTGGTGACGGCCGTGTACATGGGAGAGGCGCTTAAAGAAACCAGCAGGCCGATCACCAGGGCGGCCACAAAAATGGCGATAACGATCCGTTTCCGTTTTAATATGATCGTTACATACTCGCGCAGATGAATTTCATCTTCATTCTGATTCGGCAGGTCAAACGGCATATCGATTATCCATCAGAAGAAGCTTTCCGGCACCACGATCACGTCTTCCGGTTCCACCAGGTCATCCATTTTCACCTTGCTCAGAATCTGCTCCTCACCGTTGCCTTTGCGCACAATTTTAATGCCGCTGGTCGAGGCCAGGTCTGTAAATCCCCCGGCCTTGGTCACCGCCTTGATGACGGTCAGGCCCTCTTCATAGGAGTATGATCCGGCGGACTTGACCTGACCGGTGACATAAATTTTTTCCATTTTGGAGATAAAAATGCTGTCCCCGTCGTTGATGAGAATATTCTGGGTGGTATCCCCTTCCTCCACCAGTTTTTTCAGATCGATCCGAATCACTTCCTTGCGGCCGGCGTCCGGCTGGTTTTTGTCGGAGGCAACGCGGGTAACATAGGCATACTGTCCGGCATCGGGAGCCAGACCGCCGGCAGTGGAAATCAGCTCCAGCAGGGTGGTCTTTCCCCGAAGATCATAAAGGGCCGGTTTGTTGACCTTGCCGAGAATGGTGGCGTTCAAGCTCCGGTACTCTTCCACCACCACGGTTACCTGGGGGTTGACCAGGTACCCGGAAGCCAGTTTGCCGGTAATGACCTGGGACAGCCGGGTGGCGGTCAGCCCTTTTGCCCGGAACTCACCGATCAGCGGCAAAACGATGTTGCCGTCCCCGCTGACCTGGACCGTGCGGGTCAGGTCCGGATTTTCATACACGGTGACGTTGAGCCGGTCGCCCGGACCGATGGTGTAGTCATCGCAGAAACCGGTGGCGGCTGAAAACAGAAAAACCGCGGCCAGCGCCACAAGACAGTAACGGCGGAACTTATTCACCAACATGTGCCTCCCCGTGATCGTCTGTATTTAACCGGAACATACTATATTAGTATCCGCCTTTTGTTTCGTCAAATAAAAAGCATTTTATACTGCATCCTCCGGTCAAGCCCGGGAGACAAAACAAGCTATTACGACATCATGTGGCCGGGCGGGACATGGAGTCATCCCGCCCGGCCACATGGATTTCGTTAATAACAAAAAAACGCGCTGTTTAGAAACTGGCTGTCAGGGAAAGGGTATACTCGTTGGTGGTGTATTCCCAGTCTTCCTGGTCCGAATCACGGTCACTGTGATTCCAGGACAGTCGGCAGGTCAGCCACCGGTAGGGCGAAAAACCAACGCCCGGTGAAAAAGTCCAGGTATCGTTTTCAACGGAAACGTTGTCGTAATCGTCATTCTGATAGCTCAGCATCATGTTGGCGAACAGCTTGTGGGTAAACGCCTGGGTATAACCTAAACTCACCCGGTTGGTCGTGTAAAAGTCGGAGGAAGCCAGGTTGGACTCATAGTACCCCCTGACAGCGGTGGCCGTCACCATGGTCCGGGTGGTGAACATATGGCTGAGGGACACCTCCCCGTTCCAGGTGGACTCATCATCCTTGTCGGAGTCATCATAGTCTTTGTCGACGAAGCCGACACTGCATCGCCCGAAAGACTTGCTGGTTATCCGCCAGTCAACGCCCACGGACACCGTGTCCTCGGCGTTGTCCTGGTCTTCGGAAGCGTCATTATCGTAGCGGATGTCGATCCGATCATACTGGCAGAAGAGTTTTGTCTTGGGCTGGATATGAAAATTGACGGCCCCGAAAAAGCCCCGGTCATCACGGTCCCGGTATTCAAATTCATCCTGTTTGTAGGCCAGGGTGTAATAACTTCCTCCGGCGGTCAGGCTGAATTTGGGCGATAGGGCAAAATCGACAATGGCGCTGGTGACATTGTCCTGGTATTTGGCGTGATCAATACTGTCCGGGGTCTCATTCCACATTTCCTGGGCATATTGATGTTTGGCGGCAATGTCTATGGACAGGCCGACGGGCGCGTTGTACTGGAACTCACCGGCCACCCGCTGGGACGTGAAATCCTCGTCGGAGTTGTCGCTGTACTTTTTGAATTCCGGGTTGTAAACGGCTATCCCCTGAAACCGGCGGCTGGTGGACAACGACCGCCGGGACTGGGCCAGTCCGCCCGGGGCACCGGTAGCGGAGCTCATGCTCACGTCGGTGGCGCCGGTGCCGGGCAGAGCCAGCATTACGCCAGGAGAGATGATCGTGTAGTAGTCGGATTCTTCGTTTTCATTGGCGTTGGTCATGTTGTCGGTGTAGGTTCCGGAAACGCCCAGAAAGGGATGGATGATTCCGCTCTTTTTACCAAAGATATCACCTTCGATGCCTTCATCGGAAATGGACTCCACCGCCGCAAACACCGTCAGGCTCCCCAGTCCTATTAATAAGAAAACCCCCAGTCCGATTTTAACAAGTTGTTTCATGTCTTCCCCTGTTCAAGTGTTTTCTATTATATCCTCTGATATTATCCATTATTCCGTTGCGGGGCTATAGGGTGAAATCGGCTGATCGCTGAAGGACCCACTGCCCCCGGTACCGATACCGAAATCGCCGGCATCTCCTTCATCGCCCTCTTCACCTTCGTCGCCCTCATCTCCTTCACCACCTTCACCTTCACCACCTTCATCGCCGCCCTCATCCGTGGGAATCCCCAGGCCTTCCAGAATCTGGATTAACTGTTCCTCGGTAACATTAAACGGAGATCCTTCCAACTGCGCCAGCGTCAATATTAATTGCTGCATGGAGGTGACAGTGATGGGTTCCGCCAGCGGATTGGAGGTATTGGTCACCGACAGAACCGTCATTCCCATGGTGGTAATAATGGTCTGATCGCCCCGCTGTTCAATGATAAAATCCGATCCCCGCACCGCGGCCACGGATGTTTTGGTCTTGACGGCAAAGGTGGAATTCTGGAAATCCGCGAATTTTTTCACAAGAAATCGGGCCTTGCCGGTGATGAGACTGATCATGGCAGAGCGTTTCTTTTCCTGCGGATCAAACACGGCTTCGTTCAGCACCAGCGTGGTGCCCGGCGCCAGGGTCAGCACACTGTCATCCTTTAAAACAATGGCGATCTTGCCCTTGTCTTTTGAGGTGAGGGTGTCGCCGGTATACACCGGATAATCCTTGCGGGCGTAAAAAACAGTGCCCATATCGGCGTGCATGATCAAAACGTCACCGGAAACGGAACTGACCTTGCCGATGGGCGTTCCTGTCCCGGGAAGGTATACATCACTGACCGCCGTATCCCTGACGATTTTTTTCACTTCAGCACCCACCGGGGTTGACGGAAAAATAACCAGGCCCGCGAGCATCAACACACCCGCCAGCACCAGGACCGTGGTTTTAAAAATTGATCGATTCATGCATTGCCTCCTATCCGTCTTTTGTAAATCTAATATATGGAAATTATGATTATATTTAAAAAATAAAACTTATTCAATATTTTTTTGCGCCCCCCCCCGAAAACTTAAAACTTAATCACTTAAAACTTAACACTTAACACTTAATCACTTAATCA
>JBFMDX010000022.1 GCA_040753795.1 Thermodesulfobacteriota bacterium | reverse complement strand
TGGCCGGCCTGATGGGCTGGAAGGTGGTGTCCGGCGGTTCGTCCTCGTCCGGCAAGGTCATCGACCGCAAGTCGTTCAAGGAACTGGCCGCTAAACAGGACAAGAAACGGTTCAAGCGCTGGGCCAGCTTCGGGGGATAGCGCTTTTGTCTCGCGGCTGACACTCCGGACAGGACGGCGATTCGATGCCTGATTTTGGAAAGTATGGGATATATCGAAGCAATCCGTTGACAGTATAATCCTGATAGTGTATGAAGAACAGACAAACGTGGGGTATCTTATCAATTATCGGAGGAATGAATTATGGTGAAAAAAGACGGTGAAACAGGGAAGGGTGCCCAGGCGGCCGAAGCGGAAGACGTCAAGACGACCATCAAATGGGACGTGGCCCGGATGACAACCAGCTACGCCAATGTCTGCAACGTTTCCAGCACCCGCGAGGAATTCACGATTCTGTTCGGCATCAACAAGACCTGGAACCCGGAACAGCGCGAGCTGACCGTGGATATGAGCGATCGTATCATTCTCAATCCCTTTGCCGCCAAGCGTATGGCTCAGCTTCTGGCCAGCGTCATCCGTCAATATGAAGACCGCTATGGCGTTATTTCCACGGACTCGGCGGACAAAAGCCCGGCCACTCAGGGCAATGCCTGATCCTTTTTTAATAATATAAAACCGAAACAATCATAGGGAGCGATGAACCTGTCGCTCCCTGATTTTTTCCGGCCGGTTATGGCCGAAATACCGGTGACCTATGGATTCTCGATCCGACGGGCAGGCGGCGGATTCACGACAGGAGCAGACACCCTGGGCCGGACTGGCGGGATCGACGGATCAGGAAACCTTTCTCTCTTCGTGGCTGACCGTCCAGTGTTCACTCATCCGGGATTGCTGTCAGGCGGTTCTGGCGCTCAATGATCCCCGGGCCCAGCGATATGTTCCCGTGGCCGCCTGGCCCGAGGGGGGCACCGAGGGCGAACGGCTGGCCGATGTCCTGGAGCAGACCCTGGCCGAACAGGAAGGGATGCTGGTCGGCCTTTCTCCCGTGGACGGTTCTTCCCGTTTTGGTCTGGCCTATCCCATCCGGATTGATGGCCGTTGCGTTGGTGCCGTCGCGGTGGAAGTGGCCGCGGCCGGAGAGCATCTGCTTCGTCCGGCCATGGAACAGCTGCAGTGGGGCGCGGTCTGGATCGAAAATCATTTTCGTCGGCGCCGGAACCTGGAGGACGGGGACGCCCTTGACCGGCTCAAGGCGGCGGTGGATATCCTGGCCGGTGTGCTGGTAGAAAAACATTTTGACGGCGCCGCCATGGCCTTTGTGACGTCCCTGGCCACGCGGCTCGCCTGCGACCGCGTCAGTCTCGGCCTGATGAAAAAGAAGTTCGCCCATGTCGAGGCTGTTTCCCACTCCGCCGTGGTCGGCAGAAAAATGAATCTCCTGCGGGCCATCGGCGCGGCCATGGACGAGGCGGTGGCCCAGCGGGCCGAGATCCTGTACCCGCCGCCGGCGAATTCACAGGCCTATGTCCTCCGTGACCATGAACACCTGGCGGTCAAGCACGGCACCCGGGCCGTCATGACGGTGCCGCTTTACGGCCGGGACCGTTATTATGGCGCCGTCACCCTGGAACGGCAGAAAGACAGGCCGTTTACCGCCGAAGAACTCGCCTATGTCAAGAGCGTGGCGGCTCTTTCCGGACCGGCCCTGGAAGACAAACACCACCATGACCGGCCGATTGTTTTCATCGCGCTGGGCGCTTTCCGGAATCAGTTGTCCAGGCTTTTCGGACCCGGGTACACGGGCAGAAAGGCGGTCGCCGTGGTCGTTCTCCTGGCGGCCCTGTTTTTTGCCCTGGCCCGGGGAGATTACCGCATTTCGGCCGATACGGTTCTGGAGGGTGCCGTGCAGCGCTCGGTGGTGGCCCCTTTTGATGGTTTTATCGCCTCGGCGCCGGCCCGGGCCGGTGATGTGGTCGCCCAGGACGACCTGCTCTGTTCCCTGGACGATCGGGATCTCCGGCTGGAACGGATCAACTGGCTGGGCCGTCTGAACCAGTCGCAGCGCCAATTACAGGAAGCCGTGGCCCAGGGGAACCGGGCCGAGGCCAATATCATCCAGGCACAGATGGATCAGGCTAAGGCCCAACTGGATCTGGCCGAAAGCCGGCTGGAACGTATCGCCCTGCGGGCCCCTTTCAAGGGCGTGCTGTTGAGCGGCGATCTCAGCCAGCGGTTGGGCGGGGCCGTGAAACAGGGGGAGGAACTGTTTCAGATCGCTCCCCTGGACGCCTACCGGGTCATTCTCAAGGTCAATGAGGGCCGCATCGCCGATGTGGCCGAAGGCCAGCGGGGCGAACTGGTTCTTTCCGCCCTGCCGGCCGAGAAATTCGATTTCACGGTGACCCAGATCACACCGCTGACCACGGCCGCCGAAGGGAAGAACTTCTACCGGGTGGAAGCCCGCCTGGAGCGCCTGTCGCCGCTTCTCCGGCCGGGCATGGAAGGGGTGGCCAAGATTCAGGCCGGCCGTCGGCTGCTGGCCGATATCTGGACAAGGCCCCTGTCCGAATGGGTCCGGCTGAAAATCTGGTCGTGGTGGCCATAGGGCGAGGCACCCATGTCGGAAAAGAATCTCTACAGCAGTTCCTGGTACCGGGTTGCCGGTCTCAAACCTTTCCTCCGCAGTCACGCCCAGGTCCACCGGCAGACATTCCGCGGCAAGGCCTGGTATGTTCTTCAGGACCATTCCACCGGACGGTTCCACCGTTTTTCCGAACAGGCGTATTATATCATCGGCCTGATGGACGGGACCCGGACCCTGCAGGAAATATGGGAGGCGGCCTGTCTCCACCTGGGCGATGAAATGCCCACCCAGGAAGAGGTCATCACGCTGCTGTCACGGTTGAATCAGGCCGATGTGCTGCAGTCGGACATGGCCCCGAACATCGAATATCTGCTCCACCGGAGCCGCAAGGACCGGCAGAGCAAACTGATGAATCGCATCCGCTCCCCCCTGGCCCTGCGCCTGCCCCTGCTTGACCCCGACCGGTTCCTGGAACGGGCTGCGTTTCTGACGATGCCGTTTTTTACTGCCGCGGGCGCCGTGGCCTGGTGCGGGCTGGTGGCAACGGCCGTGATTCTGGCTTCTCTGCACTGGGACGAGCTGACCCTGAACCTGGCCGATCGCGTTCTGGCCCTGGAAAATCTGCTGCTGCTGTGGCTGATCTACCCGGTGGTAAAAACCTGCCACGAATTCGGCCATGCCAGCGCCGTCAAGCGCTGGGGCGGTGAAGTGCATGAAGTGGGCATCATGCTGCTGGTCTTCGTGCCGGTGCCCTATGTTGACGCCTCCACCGCTTCCGCTTTCCGGGAAAAACGGCGGAGAATGATCGTGGGGTTTTCCGGCATCGCCGTGGAAATGGTCATCGCCTCCCTGGCCATGATGCTCTGGGTCAATCTCGAGCCGGGGGCGCTGCGGGCCCTGGCTTTCAATGTCATGCTCATCGCCGGCGTTTCCACGCTGCTGTTCAACGGCAACCCGCTGCTGCGTTTTGACGCCTATTATATCCTGGCCGATTACCTGGAAATCCCCAATCTGGGGGCCCAGGCAAACCGCTACCTGGGTTATCTGGCCCAGCGCTATCTGCTTCGGAACGAAGCGGCCGTGTTTACCGTTACCGACCGCCGGGAAGCGTTGTGGCTTGTTTTTTACGGCATTGCTTCTTTCTTTTACAGAATATACATCAGTATCCGGATCGCCCTGTTTATTGCCGGAAAGTTCTTCTTTGTCGGCGTGCTGATCGCGATATGGGCCCTGGTCGGGCTGGTGGCCGTCCCCCTGGTTCGACTGGGCCGGACGATTCTGTCTGATCCCGATCTCTACAAGCGGCGGATCCGGATCGTCGGGCTGGCCGCGGCTGTTGTCGCCGCGGTGGCGTTTGTCATTTTCGCGATTCCCCTGCCGTCGACCACCATGGCCCAGGGCGTGGTCTGGCCGGGAGAGCAGTCCCAGATCCGTTCCGGCACCGACGGGACCGTGGATGCCGTCATCGTTCCGCCCGGGACGACCGTAAAGGCCGGTGATCCGCTCATCCGGTGCGTCAACCCCGACATCGACGAAGAGGAGAAAGCCCTGGAGGCCAAGCTCCGGGAATACCAGGCCCGTCATCTTCTGGCCATGGTCACCGACCGGACCCAGGAACGCATCATGCGCGAGGAGATCGCCGTGGTCGAGAATGAGCTTCGCTTCGCCCGGGAGCGTCGGGAGGACCTGGTGGTCAGGAGCCCGGGAGACGGTTTTTTCATCCTGCCGGACGCGGTGGATTATCCCGGCCGTTATGTCCGGCGGGGAGAGCCTCTGGGATACGTGGCCGATTACGGGAAGCTGACCGTTCTGGCCGCCATTCCTCAGATGGATGTGGGAAAGATCAGGCACAACGTACGCAAGGTCACGGCCCGCCCCGTGGCCCGGGTTTTCCACCGGATTCCGGCCCGGCTCATGCGGGAGGTGCCGGCCGCTTCGGCTGATCTGCCCACGGCGGCGTTTTCTCTGGAAGGCGGCGGCCCCTTTGCCCTGGATCCCCGGGCGCAGCGGGAAAAGAAATCCTTTGAGTCGCTGTTTTATTTCGAGGTGGCCCTGGACGAACCCATGAAAGACCGCCTGGGCTCCCGGGTTTTCCTGCGGTTCGAACACGAAGCGGAACCCCTGGCCGTCCAGTGGTACCGGACCCTGAGGCGGGTTTTCATGGGGATTTTCAACCTGTAAACGCGTCCTTAAAGGGCGGTGCCGGTCTATTCACGAATATTTCATGCGCGCAACCGTAACCAACTGGCCCCGGGCCGATCATTTCACCCGTCCGGAAGCCCGGGAAAGAAGGCAGACCGTCCTGGACCGCCTGGCCTGGGAAGCGGTCGGGTGGGTGGCGCGGCCCTTGAACGCCCGGTTATCGCGCCTGGAGAAAATCATTGACCCGGTGGAACGGGCGGCGGCGGAAATCAGCGGCCGTTCCGACGGGGACCTGCGGGAAAAGGGCCGTCTGCTGCGGCGGCGGCTTCGGGCCGAAGGGTTTACCCTGCCCCTGGTGGCCGAGTCCTTTGCCGTCATCCGGGAAGCCGCCGGGCGGATCCTGGGCATGCGCCATTTCAACTGCCAGCTGGCGGGCGGATACGCCATCCTCACGGGGCTGCTGGCGGAAATGGATACCGGCGAGGGCAAGACCCTGGTGGCCACCCTGCCGGCCATTACCGCGGCCCTGGCCGGGATACCCGTTCACGTCATCACCGTCAACGATTACCTGACTTACCGCGACGCCCAGCTCATGAGCGACCTCTACCGTTTTTTCGACATTACCGTGGACTGCGTCATTCATGACAAGAACCCGGCCCAGCGTCGGGTCGCCTACGGCTGCGACGTCACCTACGTCACCAACAAGGAAGTGGTTTTCGATTATCTCCGGGACCGCATCGCCCTGGGGGAAAGCCCCAGCCGCCTGCACCTTTACGCCGAGCACATTTACGACCGCCACGGCCGCAGCGGCCGGCTGCTGCTGCGCGGACTGCATTACGGTATCGTCGACGAGGTGGACAGCGTGCTGGTGGATGAGGCCCGCACCCCGCTGATTATCTCCCGCAGCGAAGCCTCCGAGGGGGAGGAGGTGGCGGCCCGGCAGGCCCTGGATCTGGCCGGCAGCCTGGAAAACAATGTCCATTACCGCTTTGACTACGAGCCGGACGAGGGCGTCAAAACCATTATTGTGACCGAGCGGGGCCGGGAAGAAATCGAGCGGGCGGTGGCGTCCCTGGGTCCCGTCTGGCAGAGCCCCATCCGGCGGGAGGAACTGGTGCGCAAGGCCCTGGCCGCTATCTACCTTTACCGGCGGGATGAGCACTATCTGGTCCAGGACGATAAAATCCAGATTATCGATGAATTCACGGGCCGGGTCATGCCCGACCGGGCCTGGGAAGGGGGCCTGCATCAACTGATCGAGACCAAGGAGGGCTGCGCCGTCACGGGACAGCGGGAGACGGTCGCCCGCATCAGCTATCAGCGGTTTTTCCGCCGCTATCTCAGGCTGGGCGGCATGACCGGGACCGCCCGGGAGATCCGGCGGGAACTGTGGTCGATTTACGGGCTGTCGGTGGCGCGAATACCGACCAACCGGCCGTCGCAGAGAATCATCACCCCCGACGCCATTTATCCCACCCTGGGGGAAAAGTTCGCGGCGGTGATCCGGCGGGTGGAGGAACTGCACGTGCAGGAGGTTCCGGTCCTGATCGGGACCCGTACCGTGGCTGTTTCCGAATATCTCAGCCGGATACTGACGGAGCGCGGGGTCC
This sequence comes from Thermodesulfobacteriota bacterium, assembly GCA_040753795.1. Classification (NCBI taxonomy): domain Bacteria; kingdom Pseudomonadati; phylum Thermodesulfobacteriota; species Thermodesulfobacteriota bacterium. The sequence goes on along the minus strand of JBFMDX010000022.1, from coordinate 61,664 downwards.
CCCACCAGATTCTCAACGCCAAGCAGAACGAGGAAGAAGCATTGATCGTCGCCCGGGCCGGCGAACCGGGCCGGGTCACCATCGCCACCAACATGGCCGGCCGGGGTACCGATATCAAGCTGGCGCCGGGCGTGACCGAACGGGGAGGGCTGCACGTGCTCATGACCGAACGCCACGAAGCCGGCCGCGTAGACCGGCAACTGGCGGGCCGGTGCGGCCGGCAGGGGGACCCCGGCCGATGCGAGGGATATGTTTCCCTGGAGGACCCGCTGATTACGGACGGCGCGCCGGGGGCATACGGGTGGGCGGCCCGCTGGCTGGAAAAAAGGGGCCTGGAACTCTGGAAACCGGTCGGGAAAAAGGCTATAACAAGAGCGCAGCGGAAACTCGAACAGGTCCATACCGGGGTGCGCAAGCGGCTGGTCCGGTATGATGAAAGCCGGAGCGACACCTTGTCCTTCTCCGGCAAAAGTGAATAGGAGGTCGTTCATGAGAAATTTTGCGGCTGTCGTCGGTTGCTTTCTGTGCGTATGGGCCGGGACGGTGACGGATTCCCGCGCGGAGCAGGCGGATGCCACGTTTCACCGGGGGCTGATCGAGGCCAGTGAAGTCATTGAGGTCAGCAGCCAGGTGCCGGGCATCATCGAAAACGTGGCCGTGGAGCGCGGGGACCGCATCCAGCAGGGCCAGGTGCTGGCGACGCTGAAGGCGGACGTGGAAAAGGCCCAGGTTGAACTGGCCAATGCCCGCCTGGAGTTCGGAAGAAGAAAAGTCCTCCGCAACGAAGAACTTTACCAGAAACAACTGATTTCCATTCATGAGAAGGACGAGATGGAGACGGAGGTCCATGTCATGGCAATCCAGCTCCGGGACGCCCAGGAGCGGCTGAACCTCCGGACTATTTTAAGCCCGGTCGACGGCGTCGTGGTGGAACGTCATCTGGGGCCGGGAGAGTATATCGGCGAAGGGTCCATCATGAAAATCGCCCGCGTTGATCCCCTGAACGTGGAGGTGATTGTGCCGTCTTCGCTGTATGGTACTATTGTCAAAGGCATGAAGGCGGAAGTCAGGCCGGAGAACCCTATCGGCGGTTCTCATCAGGGCCAGGTGGTGATTGTGGATGAAGTGGTCGACGCGGCCAGCGGTACCTTCGGCGTCCGCGTCCAACTGCCCAATCCCGGGCACAAGCTGCCGGCCGGTATCAACTGCCAGGCCCGTTTTTTCAAATAGAGGGTCCAAGGATTCAAGGGGCCGAGGGTTCGAGGGTGTGATATTGGACATTTTTTAGCGTTAAAATTTAATCGGATAAGGTGAAAACATGAAAGAAGCGGTCATTGTCAGCGCGGTACGGACCCCGCTGGGGTCATTTAACGGGACGCTGGCCGGCATCGGGGCCACGCGGCTGGGCGGTCTGGTCATTGCCGAGGCCGTGCGCCGGGCCGGCATCGAGAAAGCGGCGGTGGATGAGGTGATGATGGGCATGGTGCTGCCCTGCGGCTACGGCCAGAACCCGGCCCGGCAGGCCGCCGTGGCCGCCGGCATGCCCTGGGAAGTGCAGTGCATTACCGTCAACAAGGTTTGCGGCTCGGCCCTGAAAACCGTCATGCTGGCGGCCCAGGCCATTCAGACCGGCGACGCCGAGGTGGTGGTGGCCGGCGGCATGGAGAACATGAGCCGGGCCCCTTTTTATCTTGAAAAAGCGCGCTTCGGCTATCGCATGGGCGGCGGCGAACTCAAGGATCACATGCTCAATGACGGCCTCTGGGATATCGTCAATGATTTTCACATGGGCATTTCCAACGATCTTTGCGCCGAAAAGTATAACGTCAGCCGGGAGGACCAGGACCGCTACGCGGCCGAGTCCTACCGCCGGACCCTGGCGGCCATGGCCGCCGGCCGGTTTGAAGCGGAGATCATGCCGGTCGAGGTGCCCGGCAAAAAGGGGACGACGCTTTTCGTGCAAGACGAGTGCCCCCGGGAAACCAGCTACGAGGCCCTGGCGGCCATGAAGCCGGCTTTCCAGAAGAACGGTACGGCCACCGCCGGCAACGCCTCCATCATCAGCGACGGCGCCGCCGCGGTCGTGGTCATGTCCCGGGAAAAAGCCGAGGCCCTGGGATGCACCATCATGGCCACGGTCGGGGCCCAGGCCTCCTTCGGCCTGGATATGAAGTACGTGCTGGTGGCGCCCATCGGCGCCATTCCCAAGTGCCTCAAGAAAGAGGGCATCGCCATTGACCGGGTAGACCTGTTTGAAGTCAACGAGGCCTTTTCCGGATCAACGGTGGCGGTCATGCGGGAACTGGGTCTGGACCCGGCCAGGGTCAACGTCAACGGCGGCAGCGTCGCCCTGGGTCATCCCATCGGCGCCAGCGGCTGCCGGGTGCTGGTGACCCTGCTATACGAAATGCAGCGCCAGGACAAAAAGACCGGCCTGGCCACCCTGTGCCTGGGCGGCGGCGAAGCCGTGGCCTTGGTGGTCAGAAGGTAGTTGTTTGGTAATGTCTATTGGAAAAAAAATCAGGATGTCATCACTCCGGGCACTCGGGTTTACCAGAAGCGGCTGAAAGCGGCAGCCTGGGATATGAGCAAGATCTCTGTTAAGGTGGCGTGTCCCCTTTATCCCGTTACCCTTAAAAATACAATATAAATGTTGTATTTCCTTGACAAATGCACAACATATATGTTGTATTTATTTTGCTGAATAACAAGGATAACGACCATGGATAAAAAGAAATTGATAAGAGAGCAGCTTGATGTCTCTTTAGAACGTTTCAGCCCTCTGCGTAACGCTGTGGCGCCGCCGAAAGGCTGGATCCGCGCTATCCGCGGCGCCCTGGGGATGACCGCCAGGCAATTGGCCGAACGGCTCGGCGTCGCTCAGCAGGCGGTAGCGCGTATCGAGAAAGAAGAACTGTCGGGTTCGGTCACCATCAAAACCATGCGCCGCATCGCCGATAGTCTTGATTGCGTTTTTGTTTACGGGTTTGTGCCGCGGACAAGCCTGGAGGAGACGGTCGCCCGTCAGGCACAACGGGTCGCCATCAAGCGCCTTTCCAAGGCTTCCCAAACGATGCGACTGGAGAAACAGGCGCTCAGCAGGAAGGAGAACGCCCGGGTCCTGTCGGCCCTGGCGGATGAACTCATACGGACGCTTCCCGCAACGCTCTGGGACGACCATAATGATTGATTTCACATATCCGGAAGATGCCACCCCCATTGATCCGGATGAGGCGGACGGCTTGCTGCTTACCCACATAACGACTCAAGGCGAATTGAATCGCTGGGAACAGGATAACATTATTGAGGCGTTGGACTGGGTTGCCAGAATAAAACCGGTCGATATTCTAAATGAGCAGTTCGTCAAAAAACTGCACAAAAAAATGTTCGGCAATGTCTGGAAATGGGCGGGGCGATTTCGCAGGTCTGATAAAAACATCGGCGTATCATGGCAGGAGGTCCCCAGGTGTCTTGACAACATGTTTGCCGATGTGCCCGTGTGGATCCAGTCAAAAAGTGAAGGGCCTGAAGAAATGGCGGTGCGTTTTCATCATCGACTGGTGTGGATTCACCCCTTTTCCAATGGCAACGGACGCCACGCGCGCATCATGACGGATCTTTTTTTAGAAAATGTTCTTCACGGGCCGGCCTTCACCTGGGGCGGACGGGATTTATCGAGTCCGGGTGAAACCAGGGGCAGATATATCAAAGCCCTTCAGGAGGCGGACAACGGCAGGTACACTTCCCTTTTGGCGTTTGCCAAGTCGTAAGTGAAAATGAAACTCACTTAACCGAAAAAGCATATGACCATATAACAGATACTCTCAAATCCGGATCGTTTTTATGGATATCAAAGCGACTTATACCCCTCTTTCCGAGATCAATGACCGCATCCGGCGGCTGCAGCAGGCTCTGGCCGCGGCCGGTATGGATGCCGCGCTGCTGATGCAGAGCGCCGACCTGTTTTACTATTCCGGTACCGTCCAGCAGGCTTATCTTCATGTGCCGGCCGAAGGCGAGCCGGTGCTGATGGTCCGCAAGGACGCGGATCGGGCCAGGGCCGAGTCGCCCCTGGCCCGGATCGTGGAGATCGACCGGCTCCAGGAGATCCCGGGAATCATCCGGACCGTGCCCGGTGTGCTGGGGCTGGAGCTGGATGTAATTTCAGCCGAGATGTATCTGAAGCTCGTGGAGTTGTTCCCGGGGATAAAATGCGTTGATGTTTCCGGCCTGGTCAGGCTGCAGCGGGCGGTCAAGTCGGCTTATGAAGTGGAAAAGATCCGGCAGGCCGCAGCCCTGGCCGATCAACTGGATGCCTTTGTGCCGGAGGCCCTGAAGCCCGGAATCAGCGAACTGGAGTTTTCCGGCCGGGTGGAGGCCGAAGCCCGGCGCCTGGGCCACCAGGGCCTGATCCGCATGCGGCTGTGGGGGGCGGACATGTTTTACGGTCATATCATGGCCGGGGATTCGGCCGGCGTGGTCAGCAGCCTGTCTTCGCCCACCGGCGGCCCCGGCATGAGCCCGGCTTTTCCCCAGGGCGGAAGCCTCAAGCCGATCCGGCCGGGAGAACCGGTGCTGGTGGATATCGCTTTTGCCTATATGGGTTACCTGGCCGATCATACCCGGATTTTCGCCCTGGGCGGCCTGCCCGACGAGCTTCTCCGGGCCCACCAGGCCATGCTGGACGTGCAGAAAACGGTCATGGCGGCGGCCGTACCCGGAACGCCCGCCGGAAAGCTCTATGACCTGGCCCTGGGCCGGGCCACCGAACTGGGGTATGAGAAAAATTTCATGGGCGTGGGCAAGAAACGGATCCGCTTCGTGGGCCACGGGGTCGGCACCGAGATGGACGAATTCCCCTTTCTGGCCAAAGGCCAGACCCTGGCCCTGGCCGAAAACATGATCATCGCCCTGGAACCCAAGCTGATTTTCCCGGGCAAGGGCGTGGTCGGCATCGAAAACACTCACCTGGTCACGAAAGCCGGCCTGGTGTCGCTGACGACCGCACCGGAAGAGATCATCATCGTCTGACGCGCATTCATATCGGCCCGCGCCTGGACGATCTGCGCCAGGGCAATGTTTCCAAACGCCGCAACCCGCTGATCGCCAACCTGTTCCGCCGCATCGACATGGTGGAGTAGAGACAAAGCATGCCTTGTCTCTACCGGGTGCAGGGTTACGCCAAAAACACAATACAACCTGGTTCCGTACAAATACCCCCCAGCGTTAAAATGCTTGACAAAGCCAACCATATATTGTATAAAAAAATACAATTTATTTAGTATAAAAATACAATTTTTTGTATTTATTGGTACAACACATGGATTACAGGCTTAACAAGCAAACCCTGCTTAGTGTATTGGGGCAGTGGAACGGGTTCCTTAAACGCAAGGTGCACCTGATTGCCTGCGGAGGGACAGCATTAACCTTGCTGGATATTAAAGCCTCGACCAAAGATGTCGATTTTTTAGTACCAAACGAGAAGGAGCATCGGCATTTTGAATGAGTATGACCTGGTGGTCAGCAAGCTCTTTCGCGGGACAGGGGTTGATTTTGAAGACTGTTTGATGCTGGTGAAAGCACGTAAGGGGAAAATGGATATCAAACGCCTTGAACGCCACTTCAGGGAAACGGCCGGTTATGACATTTCTGAAGGTCGCATCACCAGGCATCTGGAGCGTTTTATAAGCATCCTTAAAGACGAGAAGCTTTATGGTTAAAAAAACCTTGCTAAAAGATTTAAACCGCCTTGGTTTTTCAGTTATGGAAACAACGGAAGATTTTGATGTTAATCAAACGCTTGCCGAGGTTGTTAAAAGCAACGATACCCGATTGTGGGAAGGCTTCCCTGTTTTGCTGGCCAATGCCGTTAAAGAACCCGCTTTTAATTACGACCAGGTCATGAAAAATACGACAAAAAGCGGGGAACAAAAAAGCCTGCGATTCCTGTCGTTATTATCGTTAGCCTTGTATCAACACCATCATTTTTCTTTTGTATGGGCGCAGCAATTTAAAAAAAGTCTTTTGCGGCAAGACCTTGATCGTCTGCGGGAGCTGAAAAATGCTTTGGCCCATAATCAATCGGTCTCCTTCGGTAACAAACAGTTTGATCCTTCACGCTTAAAAGAAACGTTTAAAAATTATTTTGCGCAGGATGCTGAAAAGACCAAACAGATCAAGGAACAATATGAGAATTTGTCTCTTGAGTATGCCCTGTCCCAATTGTTCTCGCCAAAGCAAAAGGAGCTGTTTAAAAAGAAGCTGCAAGGCGAACTGTTAACCAAAACCGAAAGGGAATATTATTCCCGTTCGGTAAAGAAAAAAGTTTCCGCCCTGGCGAACCCGGACCTTCACCGCCTGGCGCAAAAATTAATGAATTATTAAATGGCATAGAGCCAGCCCGTTTTTCTCACAAATCATTTGTAATTAATCAAAATTATAGATAAAAAGACAAACATGGGATGGGGACATTCTGTCTGTCTAATAACAATAGTGGCACCAAAAAAACAAAAGGAGAGAAAAATGGACGCGGATAAAATCATGGAGGGTTTGGATAAAGAGCTGGCCGCTGCCTTAAAGGCCATGGCCAAAGCAAAAAATCTTAATGAAAAAGAGGCGTACAGCCGGATCATCAGGAACTTATGCCAGTCACAGGGCGTATTTTTCAATCTGATGGCGGAAATGATGCCTTACGATTCTGATGATGACTTTGACGATTACGATGACGTTGACGGTGATTTTGATAGTAAAGACATCCCGTTTTAAGCAGTAAACCTTAAACGGTACACTAAATGACAAACCAGACGCCGGAACAAAAAGCGCGGGACGAGATCGACCGGATGCTGGTCGCGGCCGGATGGGTGGTGCAGTCCAAAAACAAGGTGAACCTGTCGGCCGGCAAAGGCGTGGCGGTCTGGGAATACCAGACGGATATCGGCCCGGCCGACTATGTTCTGTTTGTAAACGGAAAACCCGTCGGCGTCATTGAGGCCAAGCGGGAAGAAGAAGGCGAACGGCTTACCACTCACGAAGAACAGTCCGCGTCATATGCCCAGGCGAAGTTAAAGTACAATCTCAACCAGGAACCCCTGCCGTTTGTGTATGAAAGCACCGGGGTATTGACCCGGTTTACCGATTACCGGGACCCCAGGCCCCGCTCCCGGCCGGTGTTTCATTTTTATCAGCCGGAAACCCTGGCCGAATGGCAGACACAAAAGCAAACCCTGCGGGCCCGGCTTGAAAACATGCCCGCGCTCAATGAAGCAGGCTTGCGTCCGGCCCAGATCAGGGCCATCCGGAACCTGGAGGCGTCATTAAAAACCAACCATCCTCGGGCCCTGATTCAGATGGCCACCGGCGCCGGAAAAACATTTACCGCCTGCACCTTTATTTATCGCCTGTTAAAGCACGCCCATGCCCGGCGCGTCCTGTTTCTGGTAGACACCCGCAACCTGGGCGAACAGGCCGAGCAGGAATTTTTAAAATACCAGCCCACCGACGACAACCGCAAATTCACCGAGCTTTATAATGTGCAGCGCCTGAACTCGGGCTATATCGCCTCCGACAGCCAGGTCTGCATCTCCACCATTCAGCGACTTTATTCCATTTTAAAGGGCGAAGAAATGGATGAAGCCGCGGAGCTGGAAAATCCCAACGAATCCGCCTGGCAATGGCAGAAAAAAGAACCCGTCCCCGTGGCCTTCACGCCCCGATACCCGGTGGAGCAGTTTGACTTTATCGTCATTGACGAGTGTCACCGCTCCATCTACAACCTGTGGAAGCAGGTGCTGGAATATTTTGACGCCTTTCTGGTGGGCCTGACCGCCACGCCCGACAAGCGCACCTTCGGCTTCTTCAACGCAAACGTGGTCAGCGAATACAGCTATGAAGATTCGGTGGTGGACGGGGTGAACGTGCCCTATGACGTCTTCACCATTGAAACGGAAATCACCAAAGCCGGCGCCAGCATCAAGGCCAAAGAATATGTGGACAAGCGGGAACGGATGAGCCGCAAAAAACGCTGGGAACAACTGGACGATGATTTCGCCTACACCGCCGGCAACCTGGACAGGGAGGTGGTCAATCCCAGCCAGATCCGCCGGATTATCCGGGCCTATAAAGAGGCCCTGCCGACCATTTTTCCGGACCGCGTGGATGAAAACGGTAAAATTGAAGTGCCCAAAACCCTGGTCTTTGCCAAGACCGACAGCCACGCCGACGATATTATCCAGATCATCCGCGAGGAGCTCGGCGAGGGCAATGATTTCTGCAAAAAAATCACCTACAAGGCGGATGAAGATCCCCGGTCGGTCCTGACCCGCTTCCGCAACTCCTGGGCGCCGCGGATTGCCGTGACCGTGGACATGATCGCCACCGGCACGGATGTCAGGCCCCTGGAGGTGCTGCTGTTCATGCGGGATGTGAAAAGCAGCAACTATTTTGAGCAGATGAAGGGCCGGGGCACCCGCACCCTCAACTTTGACGATTTAAGAAAGGTCTCCCGCACGGCCCGCCACACCAAAACCCATTTTGTGATTGTGGATGCCGTGGGCGCCACCAAATCCAAAAAAACCGACTCCCGACCCCTGGAGCGCAAACCCGGCATTCCCTTAAAGGACCTGCTGGGGGCCGTGGCCATGGGCGTTCAGGACGAAGACCTGTTTACCTCTCTGGCCAACCGCCTCATCCGCCTGCACCGGCAGCTCACTGACGACGAAAAGGCCTGGTTTGAAAAACTCTCAGGCGGCAAAACCATCAACCAGGCGGCCGGCGACCTGCTTAATGCCTACAACCCGGACACCGTCGAAAAGGTGCAATCAAAAATCGAGCAGGCCAAACCGGGGTTTCCGCCGGCTGAAATCAAACAGGACATTGAAAAAGAACTCGATGCCCTGCGGCGTCAAGCCGCGTCCGTATTTACCGGCGAGCTGAACGAATACATCGAAAATGTGCGCAAAGTCCATGAGCAGATCATCGACACGGTCAACCCGGACAGACTCCGCAAAGCCGAGTGGGACAGCTATTCCACGGAAAAAGCCCAGCAAATGATCGAGGATTTTACCGCCTATATTGAAAAAAATAAAAACGAGATCATCGCCTTAAGCATTTTTTACGACCAGCCGTATCGCCGCCGGGAACTGACCTATGCCATGATCAAGGAGGTGCTGGAAACTTTAAAACGGGAAAAGCCCCTGCTGGCCCCCCATTATGTGTGGGACGCCTATGCCCAGTTGGAAGAGATAAAAGGCAACAGCCCCAAAAGTGAACTGGCGGCCCTGGTTTCCCTCATCCGGAGAGTGACCGGCATTGACAGTCAGTTGACCCCGTACAATCACATCGTGGACAGAAATTTCAAGGACTGGATTTTTAAAAAGCACGGCGGCGCCGGGCAAAAGTTCACCGAAGAGCAGATGGCCTGGCTGCGCCTGATCAAGGACCATGTAGCCGCCAGCTTTCATGTGGGCGTAGACGACTTGGACTACACCCCCTTTGACGCCAAGGGCGGCCGGGGAAGGATGTGGCAGCTCTTTGGCGACCAGACGGATGCTCTGCTGGAAGAATTGAACGAGGCCCTGGCGGCATGATGGATGCCGGACATATTTTACGGGAACAATTTTTTTGCAGATAAGGCATGCGCGAATGAGGCATTAATTGGCACGCCTTGTAAAAACATGCCATGCCCCGGTAGAGACAAGGCATGCCTTGTCTCTACAACAGCACGCCAACAAACAATAAAATTTTAATGAAAAATTTCATAGGGCCATGAGACAAGATTGGGTTGAAACAGATATAGGCAATGCCGGGAAAGTCATTTCAGGAGGAACCCCGAAAACATCAAATGCTGAATACTGGGGTGATGAAATACCATGGGTTACACCGGCTGACTTATCTGGCTATACTCAAAAGTTTATTTCGAAAGGAAGAAAATCAATTACCGCAACAGGATTAAAAAATTCTTCGGCTAAACTGATGCCAGCAAATAGCGTATTGTTTTCTTCAAGAGCGCCAATCGGATATGTCGCCATAGCGAAAAATAACATTTGCACAAACCAAGGCTTTAAAAGTTTAGTGCCGTTCGATTGTCTCAACAGTGAATTTATCTATTATTATTTCAAATCCATAAAGCAGAAGGCCGAAAACCACGCAAGCGGAACAACCTTTAAAGAATTGTCAGCGAAAGCATTCTCTGCATTACCAATCCCCCTCGCCCCCCTCCCCGAACAACGCGCCATCGTCGCCAAAATAGAGAAGCTCTTCAGCGATCTGGACAACGGCATCGCCAACCTCAAAGCCGCCAAAGCCAAACTGGACATCTACCGCCAGGCCTTGCTGAAAAAGGCGTTTGAGGGGGAGTTGACACGGGAGTGGCGGGAACAAAGAGATGTAAATGGATGGCAGGAGCTGATGATTTCACAAATTGGAGAAATAGTTACTGGAAATACCCCATCCAAAAAAAACGAAGAATTCTATTCGTCCCACGATTACAATTTTTACAAGCCGACTGACCTTGAAGCAGGCCATAATGTTTTTAAATCTATCGATGGCCTTTCACTTAAGGGGTTTCAAAATGGTCGCCAAGCCCCAGAAAATTCGATCCTTGTGACTTGCATAGGTGCAACAATTGGAAAGACAGGGCTCATAAAATTGAGAGGATGTTTTAACCAGCAGATTAATGCAATAATTCCATCGGACAAATACAACCCAAAATATGTCTATTATCAAGCTATCGGAATAGATTTCCAAACTCAAATAAAGAAAAGAGCTTCTTCCACAACGTTGCCGATTTTGAATAAAGGCAAGTTTTCAACCTTGATGATGAAAGTGTGTGCGATTGGAGAACAAACCGTCATCGTTGCCGCCATCGAATCCCGCCTCTCCGTGTGCGACAAACTGGCCGAGAGCATCGACCAGAGCCTTGAACAATCCGAAGCCCTGCGCCAGAGTATCCTGAAGAAAGCCTTTGCCGGAAAACTGCTCGACGAGGCCGAGCTTGCGGCCTGTCGCCGGGAACCGGACTGGGAGCCGGCAGCCAGTCTGCTGGAAAGAATTCAAAAAGAAAAATCCGGCCGGTCTGCAAAAAAAACAGGTGAAAAACAAATGAAAAACTAGGTCGAAATTTATACCACCGGGGAATTTGCATGGCAATGTAGAGACAAGGCATGCCTTGTCTCTACAGGGGCATGCCTCCACATGGGTATGGTATGTATTTCCGGGCATGCCACATTTGAGACAAGGCATGCCTTGTCTCTACAATAATGAACCGAACCAACCGGGCAATCGGGAAAAACAAACCCGGGCCAAACCGGACAACCGCGATAATCCGGACAATTTGAATGATGCACGACGTGATGGACAAATATCAAAATAAATATCGTATCCCATCCACCCGGCTGCAAAACTGGGATTATGGGTGGAGCGCGTCTTATTTTGTCACCATCTGCACAGAAAATCGCAAATGTTATTTCGGGGCCATTGTTCAGGATAAAATGCATTTATCCCCACTCGGAACATTAGCCGAAACATGCTGGTACGAAATACAACATCACGCACCCGGCGTGGAATTGGGCCCATTTGTGGTCATGCCGAACCATATCCACGGTATTTTAACCCTGAACGGTAAAGGCAACGATACCGATAATTCCGTAGAGACAAGGCATGCCTTGTCTCTACAATTGCCGTCCCAGACCATTGGCCGGAACCGGTTTCAAAACCAGGGGAAAAACACCCTGTCATCCATTATAGGGTCATACAAATCGGCGGTAACCAAACACGCACATCGCCTGGGGTATGATTTCACATGGCAATCCCGTTTTTATGATCATATTATTCGTAACGCCGATTCCTATTATAAAATTCAAAATTATATTCAAAACAACCCGATGAACTGGAAGGCGGATGCGCTTTACGAGGAACGAATAAACGCATGAACGAATCAAACCTGATATCCAGAGTATGGAATTTTGCCCACGTGCTGCGCGATGACGGCGTGGGCTACGGCGATTATCTGGAGCAGATCACCTACCTGCTGTTTCTGAAAATGGCCGATGAGATGAGCCGCCCGCCATACAACAAGAACATTCATTTTCCGAAAATCAAGGATACCGAAGGTCATGAACTGCCGGACGGCGAGCCCTGCGACTGGCCGACCTTGAGCCGCAAGCGGGGTGCGGAGCTGGAATCCTATTATACTCAAATGCTGCGTTCCCTGGGATCGGAAAAAGGGACGCTGGGCCAGATTTTCACCAAGTCCCAGAACAAGATTCAGGACCCGGCCAAGCTGCTCAAGATCATCGACATGATCGGCCAGGAACAGTGGACCATGGTGGGGGCGGATATCAAAGGCGACATTTACGAGGGGTTGCTGGAAAAAAACGCCGCCGACACCAAAAGCGGCGCGGGCCAGTATTTTACCCCGCGGGCTCTGATCAAGGCCATGGTGCAGTGCGTGGCCCCGCGGCCCGGCAACACCATTCATGACCCGGCCTGCGGCACGGGCGGTTTTTTTCTGGCCGCCTATGACTATATCACGGCCAACTATAAACTCGACCGGGATCAGAAGGTATTTTTGAAAAACAGCACCTTTTCCGGCAATGAAATCGTGGCCGGCACCCGCCGGCTCTGCCTGATGAACATGTTCCTGCACAACATCGGGGAGATCGACGGCGAATCCTTTATCTCGTCCAACGACGCCCTGATCAGCGACGAAGGCATCCGGGCGGATTACGTGCTGGCCAATCCGCCCTTTGGCAAGAAAAGCAGCATGACCATCACCAACGAAGCCGGCGAACAGGAAAAGCAGGATTTAAGCTACAACCGCCAGGACTTCTGGGCCACCACCAGCAACAAACAGCTCAACTTCCTGCAGCATATCCGCACGCTGCTGAAAGTAACTGGCCAGGCCGCGGTGGTGCTGCCGGACAATGTGCTGTTTGAAGGCGGCGCCGGCGAAACCGTGCGCAGGGAACTGATGAAAACCACCGATCTGCACACCATCCTGCGCTTGCCCACGGGTATTTTCTACGCCCAGGGAGTCAAGGCCAATGTGCTCTTTTTCGACAACAAGCCGGCTTCGCGGGACCCCTGGACCAAAGCGGTCTGGGTCTATGACTACCGGACCAATATCCATCACACCCTGAAAAAGTCGCCCATGCAACTCGAAGACCTGCTCGACTTTGTGAAATGCTATAATCCCGCCAACCGCCACGACCGCCAGGAAACCTGGTCGGACACAAATCCCGAAGGCCGCTGGCGGAAATTCACTTACCCGGAAATCATTGCCCGCGACAAAACTAACCTGGACATCTTCTGGCTCAAGGACAAAAGCCTGACCGACCTGGACAACCTTCCCGATCCCGATATCCTTGCCAGCGAAATCATCGAAAACATCGAAGCCGGTCTGTCGAGCTTCAAAGAGATTATGGAAACGATTAATGGGAAATAACGGAATCGGGAGGCTTATTTATACTTTATGAAAATATAATACCGATCAGAAAACTGTATGCTGTATCCAGAATTATCGTTTTGCCCTTAGTGGCGTGGCGTCTGATAATTGTTGTTTTACAAGGAATAAAAAAGGAGAAAAAAATGAGCTTCATCGACGTGAAAAACAAGAAAGGCACATCGAGCAAAACGCCTCCGGCAGGTTACGAGAGTTGGTTGGACTTCTGGGAGAAGAAGAAGGGAAAGAAGGCGGCGACATGCGAAGTTATGCTGTGCAAAGGGAATCCCACTCTCGGTGGGCACGTGATTAAGGCCGGAAGAGGGAACAAGGAATACATTTTGCCCATGTGCTACTCATGCAACAACAAGCCAGAGGATGAGATCTTCAAAGCATGGGATACTGATCTGGTTCCTGTACAATAAGATATCTACGCAATTCCGATGCCAGCATTTAAGCTATCAAAAATATTTATACTGCCAACGGAATTCACATGCTCTATGCCGTCAAGGAAAAATTCAAGCTGGGTAACAATCCACCATGACATTTCATCCTTAAGTGGCAGAATTGCAAATGGGGGATAGAAGCAAGCAGTCAATATAATAAATAATGTGATCTTAAAAAAGAACTCAGAGAAATCCTATACACACAGCGGTTGTGACAGCCGCGGCAGACGACCAGCGTCTATCACTGGAGGTTAGTCGATGACATTAGATAAACGGCATCCCGATTACATTGACTTGCGGTCACGAATCCGCGAGAACCCGAAAGACTTCGTTGTAATAGTAGGCGCAGGTATGTCTCGACCGTGCGGCCTTCCAACGTGGACCAATCTTCGTGGTCATCTTGTCGACAACGCTCGCAACAGAATTTCAGAGATCCCCGAACTGGAACGTCAAGGGCACAAGGAACGCTTGAACCGTATCGCCGAGAATACCGATCTATGGAGGTGTTTTACTGAACTGCAAGGAATCCTCTCCAAAGAGGCGTACGAAGAGGCTATCAGGGAACGCCTCACGCTCAAAGATAAGAGCAGCATCCCTGTCACCTACGAATTACTTTGGCAACTCGATGTGAAGGGAATTATGACGTACAACATAGACACATGCGCCGTTGACTCATATTCCAAGGTACATCGATCAGCTGTGGACACAGCAACGGCGAAAGAGACGGCAAAATTCAGTAGATTCCTCATAGGTCCTCAACAGTTTGTGTTCCAGCCCCACGGACATGTCTCTGATCCGTCAACATGGGTTTTCACGCAGGCCGAGCTCGGAGGTTTGCTTGCCAGCAGTACCTATACAAAATTTGTCCAATCCCTATGCCAGACGAAACATTTGTTGATAGTAGGATTCGATCCTGACGACTTCGCCTTCTCGTATCTGCTCCAGAAAGTAGTCACAGAGCCTGGTACAATTGGATCACGACACTACCTTTTGTTGTCACGCACCGATTCAGGAATAGTTAACACATACGGCAATCAAGGATTTGCAGTGATTCCCTATCGTCCGAGCGATCCAAACAGTCATCCAGAAATAGAGGAAACGCTACGTGACTTTCTTAAATTCCTACCGGAGGACGATATCCCCGCCTCCGTCTTCACCGGTGGCCAGACTGACCTCGGTTCGCTCCCAAGTGATGCCGACCTCCTCACAATGCCAGTGCATCATGTCAGAGAGCTTCTCAACAAAGCAGTAGCCAGCATAATTCCTCCTAACACGACACCCAAGACAAATGACATAGACATGCTCGAGAAGTTCTATGCAGACCACCTGAGAGCAATCCATATGGCATGGCTGATCCAGCCAAACTCAGAATGCGATGTTGTTCACGGGTACAAGATGGTGGCAGGAAAGGGCAGAGGTGCTTTCGGACAAGTGTACGAAGCAGAAAAGTTGGACACTGGGGAACGCGCAGCACTAAAAGTGCTACTCCAAGAGGTACGAAGTGATAGCGAATACCTCAATAGCTTTCGACGCGGCGTACGCTCAATGAAGATACTTACACAAAAAAATGTCCCGAAGATGGTCAAGTTCATAAATGCATTCGAGGTCCCTGCCTGCGTTTTGATGGAATTCATAGATGGACCAACGTTGACGGAGGCCAAGAATTGGGGGTTGCTCGACTCGTTACAGCAGACACTTGATGTTCTCGTGCAAATCGGAGATGTTGTTCATACTGCTCACGACCTTGAGGAGCGCGTTCTGCACAGAGACCTCAAGCCCGACAACGTCATATTGCGGGATGGCTACAATAAGGGCGATCCCATTGATGTAGTAGTGCTTGATTTCGATCTATCCTGGCACAAAGGAGCGTCGGACTTGTCAGTAGTTCATGGTGCTCGCGCCCAAGGCTATGCGGCCCCAGAGCAGACCGCTACTGGCATGAAAGCTGGTGTAAGTACTCGACATACGGCAGTCGATACTTTTGGATACGGGATGCTTGCCTATTTTCTTTTCGTTGGTGATGACCCACGCCCCAACGAGCAAAACTTCCATAAATTCAAAGAACACGTGAGAGACAGTATTCGCACGAGGTTTTCCTGCAACTGGCGTTGTCTTCCATCGTATCTGGCCAGAACGGTGGAAGGATGCACCAGAGATAAACAACAGTCGCGTCTCCCGTTCACCTCAGCGATAGAAGCGTTTCGAGAAGCATATCGAATGACCTTCAGCGATCAAGTATCGAGCAGTAATCCTCTCGTGCTTGAGGAAATGGCGGTTTGCCTAGAATCAGATGGCAGTATTGACTCCCACGACTTTGGGAGGGAAGTTCACGTTCACGGGATCGATCCTTCGAAGCGGATCAAGTTAAAATTGCATAATGAAGGGGATACAATTGTTGTTCACATTGAGTTGACCAAAATTCGCTCAGAATGGGATCATCGCAATGTTGCCAAATACCTCCCGACAGCAAAGACTAAGGCTTTGTCGAAACTGAACGTTGCGACGTTAAAAAATGTGGATGGCACCATAGGGCTAAGCCTCCTGACCGTGACCGCACAATGGCCATTGAAGACCCAAGTATCAAGAAAGGAAATTGAGGATGTATGCGCGCGGCTTCTGGACGCGAGGAATGCAATGGATCTAGGGTAACCCCTCCGCCTGCTCGTGGTAACACAAAATTTCCAAAATTTCGGGGACATCATACACAATTCCTAAAAATCAAGTTGTGGATGATGAATTAACAGGAAAAAAGTATGGGCAGAATATCGCGTATTGAAGTGTTTCATTTCCGGAGACCCCTTATACGGGCTGGATTCCGGAATATCCCCGGACGGAGAACCTGTTTCCGAAAACTTGCCTGGATTCCGGTACCAGGTTGTCTATTTATGATGAGAGAACTTTGCCCACTGTTGACGCATGATTGAGAACAAATTCGATATACCGTTTATCGCGGATCTGGCACCGCGGGGAAAGCAGATTCAGCAGGAGGAAATCGCTAATGGATACCGATGATTTTTCAGATATGGCGTATGATATTATCGTCCGGGCCTCCCGGATTCCCGTCACGCTGAAAACGGCACTGGGTACCATGATCGGAAAGTATCAGAATGAGACAAAATAGGTGTTGATATGAATACTTTTACCCCCAGGTTTACCATTACCGGCCGCATGACGGCCGCGATAACCAGTATCGAGCGGGCGCGGGGCTTTCTGGAGGCGGCCCGGCTTTCCGCCGACTGGGTGCGGGAGATGAGCGACCGGGCTTTGATTTTGGAAGCTCACCACACCACCCACATCGAAGGCACCCGGCTGACCCTGGATCAGGCCACGCGATTATGGAACGGAGAGGCGGTGCCGGAAGCCGATCCGGATGACGTGCGGGAACTGCTCAATTATCGTGCGGCCTTTGAATTTGTCTCCGAATGTCTGGACAGCGGAGATCCGATCACCGAGGGGATGATCCGCGAGATCCACCGCAAGCTGCTGGAAGGCGTGCGCGGCGGCCAGGCGGCCCCCGGCGAGTATCGGCGTATCCAGAATTATGTGGTCAATGTTGCCACCGGCCGGGTGCTCTACACCCCACCCCCGGCGGTGGAGGTGCCGGTGATGATGTCGGAGCTGGTCAAGTGGCTGAACAGGGGTTCCGAAATTCACCCGGTGCTGATCAGCGGCATCGCTCAGTATCAACTGGTGCACATTCATCCTTTTCTGGACGGTAACGGCCGCGCCTCCCGTTTGTTGTCCACTCTCTGCCTTTACAAAGCCGGGTATGATTTCAAGCGGCTGTTTACCATCAGCGAATACTACGACCGTGACCGGCCTTCATTTTACCAAGCCATCCAGAGCGTCCGGGAGAACGCCATGGACATGACCTCATGGCTTGACTACTTCGTCACCGGACTGGAGTCCCAGATGATCGAAGTGCGGCAGCGAGGGGAGCAGGTCATCCGCCGGGATGTGCTGGTGAAAAAACACGGGCTTAATGAGCGGCAAGCCAGGGCGCTGGGCTATCTTATCCAGCATGGCAAGCTGACCATCCAGAATTTTGAGTTGCTCTGCCCGAGCGTCAACCGCCGCAGTCTGCAGCGGGATCTCAAGGGAATGATCGATAAAGGGGTTGTTGCCGAAGTCGGCGCGGGAGCCACCGATCCCACCCGTCACTATGTTTTGGGAAAGCTGTGACAAGCTGTGACAATGAGCTGTGACAATGCTGCGACAGCGGGTGTGACAAATGGAAATACCAACCACCGGGGTATGATGGGGGACGTCCATGCTTTTATTCTTTTCAGAGAGACCAATGACCAACGTATAAAAACATAGACGGCCCAACCCATAAGAACTGTGTAGGGATATACGCCGCAAACGGTTCGGCGGGAACGCAAATTAGAAAGGCAATAGATGAAACAGATATTTGAACCCACCCAACTGGCGGGCGTGACGCTGCCCAACCGGATCATCCGTTCGGCGACTTTTGAAGGCATGGCAGGCGCGGACGGGGTGCCGGGGAAGGATCTGGCCGCCTTTTACGCCAGAATCGCCAAAGGGGGCGCGGGCGCCATCATCACCGGCCTGGCCTGCGTGCAGCAGGACGGCAAGGCCTTTCCCACCCAGATGATGATTGACCGGGACGAGACCATTGACGGCTTCCGGCAACTGACCGGGGCGGTGCATGAACACCAGGTCCCCGTCTTTCTCCAGCTTGCCCATGCCGGGCGCCAGACCGACGCCTATACCACCGGCAGCCGGCCGAAGGCGCCGTCCGCCATCCGGGACCGGACCTTTCCGCTGGATAAACCCGGGGAGCTGACGGAAAAGGAGATCTTTCAGATTATCGAGAGCTTTGCCGCTGCCGCCCAACGCGCCCGCGAGGCCGGTTTTGACGGGGTGCAGCTCCACGGCGCCCACGGGTATCTGCTGTCCCAGTTTATGACGCCGGCCATGAACCGGCGGACCGACGGCTGGGGCGGCTCGACCGAGAACCGGACCCGGATCGTGACGGAAATCATCCGCCTGATCAGAAAACGCCTGGGCGATTTTCCGGTGCTGATCAAGATCAACGCCTTTGACCACATGAAAAACGGCACCACCCTGGAGGAGGCCGCCAGGGTGGCCGGGATACTGGCCGGGGCGGGCATCGACGCCATCGAGGTTTCGTGCGGGGTCATGGAAGACGGGCTCAACACCATCCGGGTGACCCGTGCGCCGGCGACCGGCCTGCTGAACCGGGCGCGTCAGACCCGGAACCTGCCCGGCCCGGTCAGGACCCTGCTCAGGCCGGTGGCCGGCCTGCTGATGAAGACCCCGGGCCCGCTCCACAACTACAATGTCGAGGCGGCGGCCGCCATCAGGAAGCAGGTGAAAGTTCCCGTCATCGTGGTGGGCGGCATCCGGCGCCTCCCGGACATGGAGCGGATCATCCGGGAGGAAGCGGCCGACTACATCGCCCTGGCGCGTCCGTTTATCATCCAGCCCGATATTGTCAACCGGCTGCGGACCGGCCAGGCAATCGAATCGGCCTGCGTTTCCTGCGGCAACTGTTTCACCTCCATTCTGGACGGCCGGGTGCGGTGCCTGCGGAATGAATAGTATAATGGAGTAACCGCTCATGGAGAAAAATGACCACAGGGTGACGATGGCGGAGCATCATCTGGCGTCCCTGCTGGTGGAAAACACGCCCCTGCGGCTGGTTGAACCCGGCATTTATTCCGTGTTGCCGGACAGCGGATCCGGCAACGAATACGATACCCGGTTCGGGATTTTTTACGATCGGGTGGCGTGCCATCCGCTCTATAATCGCCTGATCTGGGGATATGCGGTTGCCCTGTTCCCGGAAATGGCCGATGAGGCCCTGCGGTCTTCCGGAGAGGGGAACGTCCTGGATCTTGGCTGCGGTTCCCTGGCCTTTACGGCCGACGTCTATAGCCGCTGGTCCGGACGGCCGGTCGTTCTGGCGGATCAGTCCCTGAAAATGCTCAGAATGGGCAAAGCCAGGATCGTCGGGCAGCGCTGCCGCATGCCGGAGAATCTGGTTTTTCTCCAGGCCGACGCCCTGCGGCTGCCGTTTCGCGAAAACGCGTTCCAGGCCGTTCTCTGCCAGAACCTTCTGCATTGTCTGGCCGACACCGGCCCGCTGCTGGCTGGCCTTGAGAAAATCCTGTCGGAAAACGGCCGGATGTATTTTACGACCCTGGTCAAAGCCGGCCGTCTGGCCGACCGGTATCTGGACGCCCTGGCGAAAAACGGCAAGCTGGTGGCCAGGACGGCAAGCGATCACCAGGCCATATTCGACCGGCTGGGTTTGCCGGGCGAATACGCCGTTGCCGGCAATATGCTGTCGATCCGCCTGGAGAACGGAAGAACGCAAAGCAATTGATTTTTACCGGCAGGTGGGGGAATAATTCGGTTGGGGCAGTATCTCTAATAATACAAAAAGGAGAAGACAATGCCTGACAATGCCGGGGCTACCTGCCCCAAATGCGGATATACCCGGAAGCCGGATGATTTCGCGCCGGCATGGCAATGTCCGCAGTGCGGAATCGTATATGAAAAGCACAATAAAAGCGGTACGGTGTTGGCGGACAGTGGTTCTGACAGACCATCCTCATTCGGGGGAAAAGAACCGGTTAAAAGCCGCGAAAGCTCAACCGCCCTTACCGGTTGGCTGTTGTTTATTATCGCGGCTATTGTAATTTCCGCCGGCCTTTACGGGTATTTCAGCGGCGCTGATCCGAATGATCAAGGCAGCATGTCTGACAATGGCGCAGCTAATTATGAAACAGACGAGACGGCGTCAAATGAAGTTGTTCTTTACACCGCCAGGGGGTGCCGGTATTGCGATCTGGCCAAAGATTTTTTGATTAAGCACGACGTCGCGTTTATTGAATATAATATCAACGAGTCAGAGGAGAATCTCAAAAAATTTAATGATCTCAGGGGGCGAGGCGTCCCTTTGATTTTTGTCGGAAAAAATCGGATATCGGGGTGGGATCAAGAAGTGATGGAAAATGTCTTGAAGGACGCAGGCCTTATTTGAGGGGTCGGACCAGGATAACATGCTGACCTCATACAATATACGCCTGAAAAACATTGCAACATAAGGTTTAGAATGCGCTTTTTGCCCGTAAAAAGAACAATGACAGTCAACATACCAAAGCGACTGCCATCGATGGCAACGGACAAGGTGGTGTATATCCTCGGCGCCATGGGTGAAATGATGCTCCACCTGGAGATGGAATTCGATCACCGGCTGGATGTCAAAAGACTGACCCGCGCCTTTGACCTGGTGCTGGATGCCGAGCCGGTTCTGGGGTGCAGACTCATCGTCGGAAATATTCGAACATACTGGCAGCGGCTGGAAAGCAGTCAACGTGATAATTTTATCGTTGTCAGCTCCGGGGACGGGTATGAAGCCTTCCGCGCAAAACCCCATGACGCTCATGGCGGGCCGCAGGTGAGCGGGTGCCTGTGGCAGGATGACGCCTCCGGAAAAAACCGGCTTATCCTCAAGATTTCCCATGAAGCGGCGGACGCGGGCGGCTGCAAGGAAGTGTCCGGCGCTCTGGCCGGGATATACAATGCCCTGGCGGAGAACCCGGATTACCTTCCCGAACCGAATCTTCACGGTTCACGCGGTTCGTGGCAGGTGTTGCGATTGATCCCCAAAATGGCCTATCCCAGGATTTATGTAAACTATTTACGAACGCAGTGGAAACTGCTGACGTCGTCCAAAGGATTTGGATTCAGCCGGGAGGGGGATTTCGGCGGTCGGCCGGAATACGTCGTGCGCCATATCCCGGCCGACAGGGTGGCCAGGATCGCCGCTTACGGCCGGACAATGAAGGCCACCTTAAACGATATGCTGATGGCCTCGTTTTTCAGCGCCATGACGGATCTGGGCGACTGGGATCATAAAAGCAGGTTGCAGGCCCTGATGACGGCGGATTTGCGCCTGCATTACCTGCCATCGGGAAGAGGCGAAGGGATCTGCAACTTAAGCGCCCTGGAGTTTGCTTTTCCCGGCAGCGACCTGGGTCATTCGTTTTCGGATTCGGTCAAAAGAATTTCCCATATTATCGGCCTGCGGAAAAAGAACTGGCTGGGGCTGAGCGACTATATCGGCGTCATGCCGACCATCAGCCTGATGCCGGCCAGATTGGCAAAGAATATTTTCGGCGGTTTGTTGCTGTTTTCAATGAAACGGATCGGGCTGGTCAATGCCCTGACCAATATGGGGCCGATAAAGGCGGAGGATGTGACGTATGACCAGCCGGCCGCAAGGGCCTGGCTGACGGTTCCGCCGATGAATCCGCCCCTCTTTGGAATGGGAATGACCGGGTATGCCGGAAGCCTGACGCTGTCTATCGGTACGTATCAACCGGTTTATACCGCCGGGATCGTCAATCAATTTTACGACCGTATGCTTGAACAGCTACCCGGGTGACCCGAATATTTTATGAATGGTTTGATTTTTATGGGGGTCCATCGTGAACGCCATTGCCTTTAATCCCGCTGTCTGCGCGGCCTGCGAAACCATCGATTGCCTGATGAAGTGCCAGTACATCGCTTTTGCCGACGTGGCCGAGGCCAGGCAGGAAAAGCAGAAGATCAACGCCGGACAGGACAGCCGGGTGCTGCGTGAATGCCTGACCTGTTACGCCTGCCAGGAGTATTGCCCCAACGGCAACAACCCCTTCTTTGTCCTGGTGGAGCGCCAGGAGGAGATGGGCCTGCTGCCCGCGCCCCGGCCCATCGTGGCCGAGCAGTTGAAGATGATGGCGTTCAAGGGGCGGCTGACCAGGGCAGCCGTTGCCGCGCCCCTGGTCAACATGTGCGCTTTTCCCATGCTGGCCGGATCCATCCGCGGCCGTCTTTTTGAAGGGGCCTCGGTCATTTCCGGCAATGACGTGTTCTGCAATATCATGTGGCTGCATTTTGCCAAGAATTCGGTCATCCGCGAGCGGGTGCCCCGGGTGATCGACAATATCATGTCCTTTTACATGAAGGATTCGGGCGTCACGGACATGGTCTGTTTCCATGACGAGTGCTACGGCACCTACACCACTCTGGCCCGGGCCTTTGGCATTACCGTGCCTTTCCGGCCGATCCATCTGTTTGACTATATCGACCGACGGTTGGCGGTACTGGCCGATCGCATCAAGCCGTTGAACCAGGTCATCGCCTATCAGCGGCCCTGCTCCAACCGGCTTTGCCCGGAAACCGACGCGGTCCTGGACCGGATTTTTGAGAAGATCGGCGCCATCCGCGCGCCCCGCGAGTATGACCGGGACAACGCCCTGTGCTGCGGGGGCGTGCCCCGGGCCCATCAGCGGGACGAGACGGCCGACGACCTGGTGGAGAGAAACATATCCGACATGCTGAAAGTCAAGGCCGTCTATTGCGTGTTCAACTGTCCCTTCTGCATGGCCACCATGGCCCAGGAGGTGGCCGGGCGCGGCCTGATGCCGATTCTGGTCAGCGACCTGGTCCAGGCGGCTTTGGGAGAATAATGTCATGAACGACTTCATTAAAAAACTGCAGGCCATCGTGGGCGAGGCGTTTGTTTCGGCCGAACCCGAGGAGCGCTATCTCTACTCCATGGACCAGGGCACCATGCCGCCGGCCGCGCCCGATGCCGTGGCCATGCCGGAAACCGCCGACCAGGTGGCGCAAATCGTGCGGCTGGCCAACGCGCACAAGGTGCCGCTGGTGCCCATGGGCGGGGGACTGGTGCTATCCGGCCTGACCCGGGCCTTGAAGGGCGGGGTCATCGTGGACATGAAGCGGATGGACCGGATCATCGAGGTCAACCCGGTCAGCCGCTACGCCGTGGTGGAGGCCGGGGTGACCCAGGGCGTGCTCAAGGCCTACCTGTCCAAACACCACCCCGGCCTGAAGCACTCCATGCCCGACGCCCCGCCGGCGGCCACCATCGCCGGCAATGTCTGCATTCACGGCTCCGGCCACCTGTCGGTGCTGGGCGGCTTTCATTCGGACATGCTGACCGGTCTGGAGGCGGTGCTGCCCACGGGCGAGATCGTGCGCACCGGTTCGTGCAGCGTGTCGCCCCAGTGGTTTTCCAGGGCGCCGCTGCCCGACCTGTCCGGCCTGTTCCTGGGCTGGTCCGGCACCACCGGCATCATCACGAAGCTGGGCATCCGGCTTTTCCCCAACTACCGGTATAACGACGTGCTGATTTATGTGTCCGAAACCGCCGACCTCATGCCCGAGATCATTTCCCGGTTTACCGGCGTCCAGGTGGCCGAGGACATGACCCCCTGGATGACTCCCAAGCCGGACTGGGCCAGGGGGTTCTTCCATATTAATGTCGCTTTCGGCGCCCACTCGAAAAAAGAGCTGATCTTTAAACGCAACCTGCTCCAGGAGTCGGTGCGGTCCATTACCGACACCGGGGCGGCCGGGTTTCTGCCCATCCCGCCGGTGCAGAAGAGCCGGTTCATGGAGATCCCCTCGCCTGACCTGGCCCGGTTCGCCGACGCCCGCAAGGGGGGCGGGTTTGAATACGTGGGCGCCATCATGGCCGTCGAGCGGTTTGCCGAAGCCTACCGCCGGGGGACTGAAATCGCCGAGAAACACCATACCACTTATTCCCTGGGCGCCCGGATCATCGGGGCCGGCCATGCCATGATGTTTTTTTTCGCCTATGCCTTCAACCGGGCCGATGCCGAAGACGTGGGCCGGGCGGCCGAGGCCCTGGAAGAGACCAACCGGGCCTGCCTGGAGATGGGCGGCATTCCCTGGAAGGCCGAAGCCCCGGCCCAGAAGGAGATTTTAAAACGCATGGATCCGAATACCGTCTCGTTCATGAACCGGCTGCGCGACACCCTGGATCCCAACCGGATCATGAATCCCGGCAACTGGGAGGTCTGAAATGGAACACCAGGAAATCCTCCATCGCTGCTTTCGCTGCGGCTACTGCAAATTCCCATCCAACTACACGGACATCAACTGCCCGGCTTACCTGGCCCACCGGTTTGAAACCTTTTCGCCCGGCGGCCGCATGTGGCTGCTGTCCGCCTGGCTGAACAACCGGATCGGCGTCAGCCAGCGGCTGGGCCGGATCATGTTCTCCTGCACCGGCTGCGGAAACTGCGTCGAACACTGCGCCATGCCCGGTTTCAAGGACCAGATCCTGCTGGCCTTTACCGCCGGGCGGGATGCCATTCTGGAATCCGGCACCGTGCCCGGTCCGGTCCGGGATTACCTGACCCGGGTCCAGAACGCGGGTAACCCTTACGGCCAATCCGGCAAAAAGCGGGCCGACTGGCGAACCGGAACCGACGCGGCGGATTATTCCGGGCAGGAGTATCTTTTTTTCGCCGGAGACGTGGGCGCCTATGATTCCCGGGGCCAGGAAATCGCCCGGACCGCGGCAGCCCTGCTTGCCAAAGCCGGGGTCGATTTCGGGGTGCTGACCGACGGAGAATGCTCCGACGGCAATGACGTGGCCATGGCCGGAGAAAAGGCGCTATTCGAGGAACTGGCCGGAAAAAACATAAAAGTCTTTATTGAACGGGGTGTCAAAAAAATCATTACCCTCTCTCCCCATTCGTTTCACGCTTTTAAAAATTTATACCCGGCCCTGGGCGGGCAATTTCAGGTGTTTCACTACACCCAGATGCTGGCCTTCCTGCTGGGCCGCCTCTCGTTTAAAACCCCGGTTGAAAAAACGCGGGTCACCTTTCATGATCCCTGTTTTCTCGGTCGACACAACGCCGACTACCAGTCACCGCGGACAATGCTCGCTTTTACGCCCGGCATCGAACTGGTGGAGATGGACCGCAACCGCAAAAACGCCCTGTGCTGCGGCGGGGGAGGGGGCAACCTGTTCACCGACATGATCTCCGGCGGTGATGACTCCCCGGCCCGGGCCCGGTGCCGCGAGGCCGCGGCCGCCGGCGCGACGGTTCTGGCCGTGGCCTGTCCGGCCTGCGCCGTCATGCTGGGAGATGCCGTTAAAACCGAAGGACTGGAGAACAGGCTTCAGGTCAGGGAGGTCTCGGAGCTGGTCGTGGAACGAGTTGCATAACGACTGCCCGGTGTTATAGCAATTTCAAATTGCTATTATTCTTCTGCTTTTGTTTCGGCCTTGGCCTTCAGGACGGTAAACAGCGCGGTCGTCTGTTCCCTGGTGACGTCGATGGATCCGCTGTTGTCGATGACATAATCGGCCTTGTCTTTTTTTTCCGTGATGGGAATCTGTGAATTGATGCGGGCCAGGGCGTCTTCCCTGCTCAGATTGTCCCTGGCCATCAGCCGATCAAGCTGTGTCTCGGCCGGAGCGAATACCACGATGACTTCCGGCAGTTCCACGTCCATTTTGGTTTCAAAAAGAAGCGGTACATCCAGGATGATAACCGGATCATGGGCTTCATGCGCCTCGATGGTCGCGGTGATGGCGCGGCTGATCTCTTCAAATACCCGGGGATGGACAATGTGATTTAACAGGTTTCTTTTGGCGGTATCGTCAAAGACGGTTTTGCCCAGCGCCTTGCGATCAATTTCGCCGTCGGGGAGAAGATAGGTCTCTCCAAACGTCTTAACGATTTCTTCCCAGGCCGGTTTCCCTCTGGCAACCACTTCATGGGCGATCTGATCGGCATCAATAATGAGGGCGCCGTGCTCGGCAAGGCAACTGGCCACGATAGATTTGCCCGTGGCGATTCCTCCGGTCAGACCGGCGATGATCATGATGGCAGACTCCCGCCCGTATAGTTATAGGCGTACATCCGATTTTTATGAATCCTATCATATGAATTCCTCGAAGAAAAGTAAATTGTCGCGGATAACCGGCCAGGAGCTTGATCCGGTCGTATTTAGAAAGCGCTTGACATGGCTATAAGCAGATTTTAAAATTGAATCTGATTCAATAAATGAATATTATTTTAATCGGCATATGGGTTCTGTCCGTTTTGGACGGTTCTAAAATAAACTTGGATTGAGGAGGTCCCATGGAATTTGGTTTTACCCGCGAGCAGATGATGTTTAAAAAAGAGGTCATCAAGTTCGCGAAAAAAGAGATCGTTCCGCGGGTGGAGGAGCACGAGCTGTCGGGCACGTTTGACATGGAATCCTTCCGGAAGATGGGTGAGTTCGGCCTGCTCGGCATGCACTTTCCGGAGGAGTACGGCGGCCAGGGCGCGGACGTGGTCACCACCGTGCTGGCCGGCGAGGCCCTGGGTGAAGCCGGGGTCGACGGCGGCCTGACCCTTTCTTACGGGGCCCATACGTTTCTGTGCGCCGACACCATCTTTTGCCACGGCACCGAGGCCCAGAAGAAGAAATACGTTCCCCGGCTGGCCCGGGGGGAAATCGTCGGCTGCATGGGGCTGACCGAGCCGGACGCGGGCTCGGACGTGGCCTCCCTGAAGACCACCGCCGAGAAAAAGGGCGACCGCTACGTTTTAAACGGCAGCAAGATGTTTATCACCAACGGCCCCCTGGCCGACGTGGCCCTGGTTTACGCCAAGACCGACCCGGCCAAGCGGCACGAGGGTATTTCGGCCTTTATCGTGGAGAAGGGGACCCGGGGGTTTTCCACGGGTAATCCCCTGAAAAAGATGGGCTGCCGGACATCCGCCACTTCCGAGCTGTTTTTCCAGGATTGTGAAATCCCCGCCGAAAATATGGTCGGCAAAGAGGGGCATGGCTTTCTCATGGCCATGCAGACCGTGGAATGGGACCGCAGCGCCCTGCTGGCGCCCATGGTCGGTGTGGCCAAATACGTCCTGGAAAAGTCCGCTGATTACGCCAACAAGCGGGTGCAGTTCGGCAAAACCATCGGCGAGTTCCAGGCGACCCGGCATAAGCTGGCCAACATCCGGATTTTTTACGAAGCGGCCCGGCTGCTGGTTTACCGCATTGCCTGGTTCAAGAGCCAGGGCAAGCCCTTAAACCATCTGGCCGCGGCCGTGGCCAAACTGTTTGTCGGTGACTGGAGCCTGGGCCCGGTCAACGACGCCATCCTGATTCACGGCGGTTACGGGTACTGCCATGAATATATAATGGAAGGGGTTTTCCGGGATAATCGCCTGGCGCCTCTGGGCGGCGGGACGTCGGACATTCAGAAGATGATCATATCCAGAATGATGTAGAAAGACAGGTGAACACCATGCGATATGAATTTTTAGAGCAGGAACAGAAATTGATAGATGAGGCCGGCCGGGTTGTCGGCACGGCCATGGCCGGCGCGGCCGGCAGGGATCTGTCGGATCCGAAGCAGGCCGGGGAATTGATTAAAACCCTGGCCGGTGAATTGGCGGCTACGGGTTACATGGCTGCCGGTCTTGACGATGAGGCACCGCTGGGGGTGGCTGCCATGGCCGCCATGGAAACTTTCGCCGCCGCGGCTCCCCAGGTGTTTATTCCGTTTGAGATGAGCACCCGGGTATTCGGCCGGCTGGTGCGGCATCACGGAACGCCGGAACTGCGGCGGACCATTCTCCCGGCCCTGCAAAAAGGAGCGCTGACCGGCGCCGTGGCTTTGAGTGAAGCGGCCCTGAACGTGGTCAATGACCCCCTGACGGTCAACGGTGTCCGGGGAAAAGACGGGGTAGTTGTTTCCGGCCAGAAGGGGTTTGTCATCAATGCCGGCGCGGCCGACATGCTGCTGGTGGTGGGCGCGCTGGATGACGGCCTGGGCCTGTTTCTGGTGGACCGCCGGGCGCCGGGCGTCACCGTTACGCCGGCTGATGTCATGGCGGAATACGCGCCCCTGCACATCGGGGCCGTCTCCCTGGACAATTGCGTTGTCCCCGCGGACCGCGTTGTGGGGCCGGTCGACGGCAAACAACTGATCAATGATATCCGCCTCTGGGAAAACCAGGTGCTGATCGCGGTTGCCGTCGGCCAGATGAACGCCGCTCTGCTTGCCGCCACGGCCCATGCCAAGGCGCACCGTTCCGGCGGCCGGCCGGTCATCGCCTATCAGGAGGTGGGTTTCAAGCTGGCCGAGATGCTGACCCAGACCCAGACGGCCCAGCTGATGGCCTACAAGGCCGCCTGGCTGTCCGCCGTCGGAGACCGGGAAGCCGCCGTCATGACCGACTGCGCCAAGGTTTTCTGCGCCGAAGCGGCCGAGGAGGTGGCCGGCGCCGCCCTGCGCATCCTGGCCGCCGGCGGGCTGGCCCCGGCCAATCCGGCCGCCGTGGCCGGACGTTTCGCCAAACTCGCGCAGATCGCGGGCACGTCCACCGAGATCGCCCGCATGAACATCGGCGGTGAGGCATTAAAATAGAGAAACCCCTAACAGGAGGAAAAATAAATGGCTGTGATCGAATCCCGGATTGACGTCAATTCGGACGAGTTCAAGGCGAATCGTGAACGAATGGAGACCCTGGTGGCGGATCTGCGCAAGGAGATCGAAAAGGCGCATCATGACCGCTCTCAGAAGGCCCTGGACCGGCTCAAGGAGACGGGCAAGCTGACGGTGGACCAGAAACTGGACCTGCTGCTGGACAAGAATACCCCCTTTCTGGAGATCGCGCCCCTGGCCGCCAAGGACATGTATGACGGCAAGATTCACGGGGCCGGTGTCCGGGCCGGCATCGGCATCGTCCAGGGCCGGGAGGTGGCCATCAGCGTCAGCGACGCTTCCATCAAGGGCGGGGCGGTCTATCCCATGGGCGTGAAAAAATCCCTGCGCATGCAGACCATCTGCATGGAGAACCGGCTGCCGTCGGTGGCCCTGATGGATTCGGCCGGCGCTTTCCTGCCCCTGCAGTCCGAGATTTTTCCGGACGCCAATGACGGCGGCCGGATCTTCTATAACCAGGCCATGATGTCCAAGATGAAGATACCTCAAATTACCGCCGTCATGGGCCTGTGTACGGCCGGCGGCGCTTACGGCGTGGCCATGTGCGACGAGATCGTCCACGTCAAGGGCCACGGCGCCATTTTTCTGGGCGGTCCGCCCCTGGTGCTGGCCGCCACCGGCGAGGAAGTGACGCCGGACGAACTGGGCGGACCGGACCTGCACTGCTCCCAGTCCGGGGTCTCGGATTATTACGCCGAGGACGACGCCCACGCCATCGCCATGCTGAGGGAAATCATCGGCAATCTGCCGAAAATCGAGAAAGCCCGCCTCACCCGCAAACCCGTCCGTCCGCCGGCTTATGATCCCAAAGAGCTTTACGGCATCATCCCCCGCAACATATCTACGCCCTATGACATCCGCGAAGCCCTGGCCCGCATGATCGACGGCAGCGACTTTATCGAGTTCAAGGAACTGTATGGCTCCACCCTGATCTGCGGCTGGGCCCATATCCACGGTTTTCCGGTGGGCATCCTGGCCAACAACGGCGTGCTGTTCCCCCAGAGCGCCCAGAAGGCCACCCAGTTCATTCAGATCTGCGACAACCGGGAAATCCCCCTGCTCTTCGTGCAGAATATCAGCGGCTTCATCGTCGGCAAGAATTACGAGGCCGGCGGGGTCACCAAGGACGGTCACAAGATGGTCAATGCCGTGTCCACGGCCAGCGTGCCCAAGTTCACCCTCATCGCCGGCGCTTCCTTCGGGGCCGGCAACTACGCCATGTGCGGCCGGGCCTATTCGCCCCGGTTCCTGTGGATGTGGCCCAACGCTGAAATCGGCGTCATGGGCGGGGAACAGGCCGCCGGCGTGCTGGTGACCATCACCAACGATCAGAACGCCCGCCTGGGCAAGCCGCCCCTGACCCCGGAGGAGGTGGAGGCCATCACCCGGCCGATCATCGACAAGGCCCGGGCCGACGGCAACGCCTATTACAGCACGGCTCATCTCTGGGACGACGGCGTCCTCGATCCCGCCAAAACCCGGGACACGCTGGGTATGGCCATTTCGGCGGCGCTCAACGCGCCCATCCGGGATGATGCTTACGGCTATGGCGTATTCCGCATGTAAAGAACAAACCTTGTGAGAGGATAAATCATGTTTAAGAAAATTCTTATCGCCAACCGGGGCGAGATCGCCCTGCGGGTCATGGCCGCCTGCCGGGAGATGGGTATTGCCACAGTGGCTGTTTATTCCGAGGCGGACCGGGAGGCCCTGCATACCCGCGGCGCCGACGAGTCGGTTTTTATCGGCGCTTCCGAACCGGCGGAAAGCTATCTCAACATCGGCCGGATTATTGAAGCGGCCCGGCAGACCGGCGCCGAGGCCATTCATCCCGGTTACGGGTTCCTGGCCGAGAACGCGGAGTTCGCCCAGGCCTGCCTGGATGCCGGCCTGACCTTCATCGGGCCGCCGCCCCAGGCGATCCGGAGTTTCGGCAATAAAACCGTGGCCCGGAAACTGATGATCGACGGCGGCGTGCCGGTGGTGCCCGGCATGGTCGAACCGGACCTGGACCCGGTGCGGGTGGCCGCCCATGCCCAGAAGATCGGTTATCCCGTGCTGGTGAAAGCGGCCGCCGGCGGCGGCGGCAAGGGCATGCGCATCGTCCATGATCCCGCCGAACTGACGGCGGCCCTGACGTCGGCCTCCAGCGAGGCGGCGGCGGCCTTCGGCGACGGTTCGGTTTACCTTGAAAAATATATTGCCCGGCCCCGGCATGTGGAGATCCAGGTTCTGGCCGATGCCCACGGCAACATTATCCACCTGTTTGAGCGCGAATGCTCCATCCAGCGCCGTCATCAGAAAATCATCGAGGAGACCCCTTCCACCGCCCTGACCCCGGAACTGCGCCGGGAAATGGGCGAAACCGCCGTACGGGCCGCGGCCGCGGCCGGCTACGTCAACGCCGGTACGGTGGAGTTCATTCTGGATGAAGACGGCAGATTTTATTTCCTGGAGGCCAACACCCGGCTGCAGGTGGAACACCCCATTACGGAAATGATAACCGGCATCGATATCGTCCGTCGGCAGATCAGGATCGCCGCCGGGGAAAAGCTCGACCTGAAACAGGAACAGGTAACGGCCCGGGGCCATGCCATCGAGTGCCGGATTTACGCCGAGGACCCGGCCAATGATTTCTTTCCCTCTCCCGGGAAAATTCTCTATCTGAAGGAACCGGTCGGCCCGGGCATCCGCAACGACTGCGGCATTTACGAAGGGTACACCGTGCCGGTAGAGTACGATCCCATCCTGTCCAAGCTGGTCGTCCATGCTGAAACCCGGGATGATGCCATCGACCGCATGAAAAAGGCCCTGGACGAGTACGTCATCGTCGGCATTAAGACGCCCAACGCCTTCCTTTACGATGTCATCGACTCAAAGCCGTTCCGTGAAGGCAAAACCCTGACCAGCTTTATTCCCACCTATTTTCCATCATGGCAGCCGACCCTGCCGGACAGGGAAACGGCGGCCCTGGCTTTTGTAGCCGACGCCATGGCGGGAAGGCGGACGACGGAATCGGCGGCGGCCGGACCGGCGGAGATTCCGCTGCCGTGGCAGACGCTGGGGCATTGGAGGCTGTAAAAGTTTTAAGTTTTAAGTATTAAGTTTTAAATATTAAGTTTTAAGATTTAAGTTTTAAGGAAAAAAGGAATTCCGGCACCTTTTGAAATACAGTTAAGGAGACTGTTATGGAATATAAACTGAAAATGGAAGACACGCCGCTGCCCGTGACCGTGAATGAGGTCGGCGAGGGATTTTTCTCGGCGATATTGGCTGAGCAGACCTACCGGGTGGAATTTGTCCGGACGTCGGACAAGGGCCTGCTGCTGACCGTCAACGGCCGGCAGTTGCCGGCGGTAGTAGTGGAACACGGCGAGGGCAAAACCGTTGTCATCAATGGCCGCCAGTACCCGCTGATCGACGAAGACACCCTGGCCCTGTCGGGTACCGGCCGCAAGTCGGCCCGGAAGAAGCCGCTGGAAGTCACTCCCCCCATGCCGGCCGTGGTGGTGCGGATCGCCGTGAGCCCGGGGGACAGGGTCACGGAAGGCCAACCGGTGGCGGTGGTCTCGGCCATGAAGATGGAAACGACGCTCTACGCGCCGTTTGACGGGGTGGTCACCAGCGTCAACGTGGCCGCGGGCGACAAGGTGGCGCCGGGGGACATCCTGGTGGATATTCAGAAAACGGACGCGGCCGGCGAGCCGCAGGGAGGCAGCAATGAATGAACCCCATCTGCTTTATGAAGTCCGGGACAGGGCCGCCTGGCTGACCATCAACCGGCCCGACAAGCGTAACGCCATCAGTCCGGAGGCCATGACGCTTTTTGCCCAGGCCCTGGACAGAGCCGAGCAGGATGAGGCTGTGCGGGTGGTGGTGGTGACCGGCGCCGGCGACAAGGCCTTCTGCTCGGGCGCGGACCTGGGCGGCAGCCTGGCCGGGTCCGGCGGCGACGTGCTGGCCGGTTATGCGGCCCTCATCACGCGCCTGGCGACCTTTTCCAAGCCCACCGTGGCCCGGATCAACGGCCATTGCCTGGCCGGCGGCACCGGCTTCATGCTGGCCTGCGATATTGTCATCGCCCGGGACACGGCCCAGTTCGGCACACCCGAGGTCAATGTCGGTCTGTTTCCCATGATGATCGGCGCCCTTATTTTCCGCAACGTGCCCCGTAAGAAAGCCATGGAGATGATCCTGCTGGGGGAACGGCTGACGGCCGCTCAAGCCCTGGAAATGGGCATGGTGACCCGGGTTTGTCCGGCGGACACGTTTGAATCGGAAGTGGCCGCGGTGGTCGCGACTCTCTCCGAAAAAAGTCCCATCGGTATGAAGATCGGCAAGCTGGCTTTTGCCGCCGCTGAAAACATGCCTCTGGGTGAGGCGGTCAAGTTCCTGTCGGGCAAGCTGGCGGAAGTGGCGGCCACCCAGGACGCCGTGGAAGGCATTACGGCGTTTATCCAGAAGCGCAAGCCGGATTTTACCGGCAAATAAATGGCCAGGCCAAGCGAGGCGGCATGAAAGAGAAAAACGGACAGGTTTCCAGGGCGGCGCTGCGGCGCCAGCGGGAAAAGGAAAAACGATATACCACCATTCTGGACGTGGCGGAAAAACTGTTCGCTCAAAACGGCTATCACCAGACCAGCCTGGAGCATATCGCCGACGCCGCCGAAATTTCGGTGGGCACGGTTTATTTTTATTTCAAAAACAAGGAAGACCTGCTCATCACCCTGATCCAGAAGGTCGGTTTTCAGCTCCGCAAGACCCTGGGGGACGCGTTTTTGAGCCAGGACGGCACCCTGGAAGGTATTGTCAGCGCCGGGCTTTCTTTTTTCAAGGAGTTCTGTCTCAAATATCCGGAGCGACTGTCCATTTTTTTCCGGGAGGCCGGGGGGCAGGGACCGGCCGTGGAGGAAGAACGCAAACGGCTTTACGGAAAAGTCATCAAGGACCTTGAAGGGGCGCTGGCCCGGGTGGCCGCTGAAACGAAAACCCATTACCGATCACCGCTCTCGGCCGAACTGATGGCGGTCAGCATCCTCGGTATCTATGAGCGGGTGGCCGGTTACTACATGCTCTGGCACGATCGCGCCGGAGATATTAACGCCGCCGCCGATGACGTTACGGCCTTCACCGTCGGCGGGATCAAGAACCTGATGATTTCCCGAAAAGGATGACCGGCGCAATTTTTCCGCTGATAATATAAAATGTCCGGTCAGTGGGAAATAGTGGACTGGAAGGGCCGGCCGAGGAAGGCAACGTTGTCGGGCATTTTGGGGTGAAGGGTGCGCTGGGGATCGTTTTTGTCGCACCACTCCATGAAAAGCTTGATGCAATCCGGGCAGAGTTGCGTGTCCCGGGCGTCTTCAATGATCTGCAGGGCCCGGTCATGACTGGTGGCGGCGCGATAAGGCCGGTCGCTGCTCAAGGCGTGGTAGGTGTCGGCCACGGCCGTCATCCGGGCCAGCAGGGGGATGTCACTGCCTTTCAAGCCTTCCGGATAGCCGTTGCCGTCCATGCGTTCATGATGATACATGACGGTGTCCAGGGTGCCGGAAAGGCTGGGGATGTTCTTGATGATTTCCGCGCCTTTCAGCGGGTGTTCCATGATGTGGGCCAGTTCGATGTCGGTCAGGGGTCCGCTCTTCAACAGGACGCTGTCCCGGACACCGATCTTGCCGATATCGTGAAGCCGGCCGCCGATGTGGGCGCTTTCGATTTCCTTTTTGCTGGCGCCGGTCATGGCCAGCATGCCGGAGACGATCCGGCCGACGACCTCGGAATGGCCTTTGGTGTAGGGGTCCCGGGCTTCCAGGGCTGAAATCAGGCTGGAGATGCTGGCAATGATCAGGTTGCGTTCCGTTTCCAGTCGCTCCCTTTCCTTTAACAGCAGGCGGAACTGGTTGGACAGCACTTCTTCGATCTGCAGGACCAGGGAATCGATGTTGAAGGGCTTGGTGACATAGGACGCCGCACCGTGCTGGAGCATGCGGTTCATATGGCCGCGGTCGTTCTTGGCGCTCATGACGATAAAGGGGATGCCGGAAAACCGCTGGTCGGCATGGACGGTTTCGCAGAATTCAAAACCGTTCATCTCCGGCATGTCGATATCGCTCAAGATCAGATCCGGGATATGATCGGCCAGGATTTCCATGGCCCGCCGGCCGTTTTCCGCGATCATCACCTTGAAGCCCGCCGACTTTAACCCTCGCTCCACGATGTTGCGGATGGTGGCGGAGTCATCCACTACCAGGATGATCTGATTGCTGTTGCGATTGCTCCGGAACAGGATTCCTTCCACCACATTGTACAGATCGGTGTAAACGTCGTTTTTGGCGATATAATAGGTGGCGCCGACTTCAAATCCTTTTTCGATATCTTCTTCGGAGTCAAGAGAACTGACGACGACGACCGGGATATCCCGGGTGTCATCCTTTTTTTTCAGACGCCGGCACAGTTCGATGCCGTTCATTTCCGGCATTTCGATGTCGGTCAGGATGATGTCAAACGGCTTGCTGTTGATGATATCCAGCGCCTGCCGGCCGTTTTCCGCCTGCTCAAAGGAGGCGTTGAGCGGTTCCAGCAGCTTGATCAGGCGGTGCCGGATGGCGGCGCTGTCGTCAATCACCAGAATGCTGGGCTTTGGTTTGGTCACGTCGTACTTCTTTTACTGTCAGCCGTTGGTTTTATTGCTCCCGTCAATGGTTGAAATCAACAATCCCGGGGAGCCGGTCAGCTTGTACCGTAATAAAAAAGATTAGCGCAAGATATCGGATTTGTCAAAAAATATATAAAAATAAAAAAGGTTACTGGCCGCCTCGCAGCCCCATAATCGTCCTGGCTTCATCCGGCGTGGCCGGCTCTTTTCCCAGAATGTCGGCGATTTTTACCGCCTGTGCCACCAGTTCGTCGTTTCCGCGGGCCGGTTGACCGTTGCCCAGACGGGTATTGTCCTCCAGCCCGACGCGCATGTGTCCGCCCATGAGGGCCGACTGCATGATGGCGGGAAATTCGTCCCGGCCTACGCCGCAGGTGGTAAAATTGGCTTTTCGGCCCAGATCACGCACGGCATGGGTCAGAGCGACAAAAGCGTCCGGCCGGAACTTCTGGCCGCCGGTCACTCCCCAGACAAAGTTGAAATTAAACGGCTCGCTGAAAAATCCTTGCCGGGAGATGAGGGCAAAGTTGTCGAATCCGCCGATATCGTAAATTTCGATTTCGGGCTTGACGCCATTCTCCTCCATGGCCCGGCCGAAGTCCTGAAGCATGGTAAAGGTGTTTTCAAAGATGTAGTCCACGACGATCCGTCCGCTGTCGCGGTCGACAAAACTGAAGTTCATGGTGTTGGTGTTCAGGGAGGCCATCTCCGGTTTGATAGCGACGATCTGGGCGATCCGCTGTTCGGCAGTGGCGCCCATGCCCACGGCGGAGCTCAAGTTGACGATCAGTTCGGGAGTTTTCTGGCGGATGGCGTCGTAGGTCTGCCGGATCCGGTCGATATCGTAGGTGGCCCAGCCGTCGTCAGTGCGGGCGTGGACATGGACCATGGCCGCTCCGGCGCGGTAGGCCGCGGCTGCTTCCCGGGCGAACTCCTCCGGGGTGTAGGGGACGGCGGGGTTGTTGTTCTTGAAGGTGGCGGCGCCGGCCAGGGCGGCCGTGATGATGATTTTTTCCGTCATGGGGTTGTCCTGCCTTTTTAAGGTTACAGTCATCGCGGCCGGTTTTTCGACCAGTCGCATAGTAATAGGTTATTCGGGCTTTAGTCTCAAGACTTTTTCGCCATTCCCGGTTGCCGTATCAGGAATTAAAAAAACCTTTCTTTTTTAAACTTAACTGGTATGATGGTAGTACCAGTTGGCCGGGTTGTCCAGCAATTGGAAATGTAAACGTTTTTAATTTGATATGAAAAATTGAATTCTTATGGATATAATTTTTTTAGGCGCGGTGGATTTATAATGAAAGGGGAAAGATGTTATTCGCTTCATGTCGTAAATTTGAAAAACAGTTTGCCGAAAGCCCCCTTCCGGAGCCGGACGAGTTACGCGGCTATTACGCGGTCCGGCTGTTGACCGGAGTTCTGTCTCCTCTGCGGTTCTTCGGTCATCGCAAGTTTTTCCCGGTGGATGTCGCTAACCCTGAGCCCGGTTCCGGCGGATTTAATGAATTTCTCGGCAAAGTCCGTATCGGTTCATTTATGATCGAACCGGCCGAGTCAATCCTGGGTGACGGTCAGCAGGTGCTGCGCATCAATTACGACCGGACGGGCAATCCCTTCTGGTTGCGGATTTTAAATGACGAACTGAAGAAAACCGGCGAAGGTAAATATCTGGGCCGGGGCGTGCTGCGGCTC
This sequence comes from Thermodesulfobacteriota bacterium, assembly GCA_040753795.1. NCBI lineage: Bacteria > Pseudomonadati > Thermodesulfobacteriota > Thermodesulfobacteriota bacterium. Next base: position 24,102 of record JBFMDX010000022.1, on the reverse strand, counting down.
TTCGGCGTGGCCTTCAATTCCTTTTATTTTTCGGTGGAAAGAGAGGGCTCCGGCCGCCCGGTAAAAGATCGTTTCGATGCGGGAGCGGAGAAGCAGGTTCAGGCTGTGATTACCCGCCTGTCGCGGATACACCGGCCGGTGATTCGGGGGAAGGCCGAGGCGGTCTTCAACAGGGTCGCGGATACGATTATTCCCCGGGGCGGGGTTTTCGCGCCCGGCGCGGCCGATTTTGACCTGGTGTCGCGGGCCAACGACTACCTGACTACGCTTCCGCCGATTTTTCATCGCCTGACTCCGGCCATGCTCCGGTATGTGGAATGGACATCGCTGCTATGGAACGGCCGAAGGTTTACGGGGCTGTCCCGTCCCCGGGCCGAAAGGTTTCTTGAAAGAATGGAACGCGGCCGCCTGCTGTATCACCGGCACATCCTCCTGTTTCTGAAACTCCTGGTCATGACGGCATTCTACGAGCATGAAGGACCGGCCGCGGCCATCGGGTATATCCATGGCTGTCATCTTCAAGATCGAAAAGGGGAGGCCGCATGATTACCACCTTCGATGATTATCAAACGGACATTCACGAATCCTGCGATGTCTGCGTCGTGGGCAGCGGGCCGGGCGGCGCGGTGGTCGCCAAGGAACTGGCGGAAAAGGGATACGCGGTCGTCCTGCTGGAGGAGGGCGGCCATTTTACCCGTTCTGACTGGAACGGCATGCCCCTGCCGGGACTGATGCGCATGTACCGGGACGGCGGCGCCACCGGCACCATCGGCAACACGGCCATATCGGTAACCATGGGCAAATGCGTGGGCGGCTCCAGCACGATCAATTCCGCCACTTGTTTCCGCACCCCGGAGTCAATCCTGACCCACTGGCGCAACGATCTGGGCCTGGATCATCTCACGCCGGAAAACCTGGGTCCCGTTTTTGAGCGGGTGGAGTCCATCCTCAACGTCACCCGGCTGCCCTGGGAGGTGCTGGGCAAAAACGCGCAGATCGTCAAGCGCGGCTGCGACCGCCTGGGCCTGAACTGTCGTCCCCTGCTGCACAATGTCAAAGACTGCAAAGGGTGCGGCCCCTGCCAGTTCGGGTGCCAGGAGGGTGCCAAACAGAGCGTGGACGTGACCTACATTCCTCTGGCGGAACAGCATGGCGCCCGGATTTACGCCAACTGCCGGGCCGAAAAATTAATCATCCGCAACCATATCGTTCATGGTGTGGCCGCATCCGTTATTGATCCCGGGACCGGCAAACGGTCTTTTACCGTGGAAGTGACCGCCCGGGTGGTGGTGGTTGCGGCCGGCGCCATGATGACTCCGGCTTTTCTGAAGAGAAACGGCCTGAAGAACCGGCACATCGGTCGGAACCTCCAGATCCATCCCGGTACCCGGGTGGTGGCCCTGATGGACGAGGTGGTAGAAGGCTGGAAGGGCGTGTCCCAGGGCGCTTACGTGGATGATTTCCAGGGCCAGGGCATCATGCTGGAAGGCGTCTTCGTCCACCCCTCGCTGCTGCTGCCGGCCCTGCCGGGCATCGGAGAGGGACACAAGCAGATGGCCCTGGACTGCAAACACCTGGCCGCCTTCGGGGTCATGGCCCATGACGAAACCACCGGCCGGGTGTTGAATGTACCGGGCAGCGGTCGGTCCAACCGGCCGGTCTCCACCTATTTTGTTTCGGCCGCGGACACGGCCCGGCTGGTCACGGGCGTAGCCCGGACCGCTGAAATTTTTTTCGCGGCCGGCGCGCGCAAGGTGTTCACCGGTATCGCGCCCATGCCGGTCATCCATTCTCCGGCCGACATTGCCAGGCTGCTGTCCATGAAGATCAAGCCGGTCCAGGTGGAAATGCTGGCCTTTCACCCACTGGGGTCATGCCGCATGGCGGCTCATCCGAGCCTGGGCGCGGTCAGTCCGGCCGGTGAAACCTATGACGTCAGGAATCTTTATGTCTCGGACGGAGGCATGGTGCCCACTTCCCTGGGCGTCAACCCCCAGATCACCATCATGACCCTGGCCACGCTGGTCGCCGGAGCCATCGGCCGCAGGCTGTCCGGATAGCCCGCTTGCATTACAATCCCTCATAATCACATTGCGCCCCGGTCGGATAGGACGTATTCAGAAGCACCATCGCCGACCAGGCATACTGACCCCTGAAGGAGTTGAAGAACGAAATGCATCTTACCAGGCAGGAGGCATACGGACACCCGGGAAATGCCTTCCTGGAGATCTGGTTAGTAAGACCCCGGTGCGAGTATACTCTGCGTGAAATATCGCTGTGAGAAAAAGGATCTTCGCCAGCCAGCGGTGGCAGATAGTATGACACGCTCATGTCAAAATAGTCGTAATCGGTCAGCGCGAACATGCGAAAGAAATCACCGGCGCTGATAAAAGGGATCAGATAATCGATCGGGCTGGTGGCCACGAACCGGACGGACAGGTTTCTGACCCCGTGGGGATAGACGTCCCATTCCTGAGCGATGCCGTCCTTGTTGGTGTCAACAACAGCAATGGCTTCCGCTGAACCGGCGTCATACAGTTCACCGTTCAGACAGGTCTTATCCATGACATTGAAAAAATCAAACTGCGTCGGTTCCGAAATATCTTTATAACCCAGGCAGATCCGACCGGATTGTCCGCCGACATGCCCGGCGTAGAGCAGAAAAAGATGAACGTCCGTAGCCCACAGCGGGATTTCCCTGCCGGTCAGATCAAACTCCAGCCGCGTGGCCGCACCGGAAGGGATGGAGACGCTTTCCGGCAGACCCGCAAAAAGGGTATAAAACTCATCGCTGGTCTCCCCCGGCGGCGACACAAACTGGTCGGTCAACCCCTGCCGGTACCTGATCAGAAGCGTAACGGCTCCGCCGCTCATTTCACCGGCCTGGGGAGAAAGGTTCTCCGCGTTGACGACGATTTTGTTAAACCCGTTTGTCGCGGGCGTATTCATGTATCTGGCGTCAGATGGATCGTGGTAGGGATGCCGGTCGGTGAAGGCATAATAGCCCTCTTCGGGCAATGAGATCCGGATGGCCGGAATGGTGATTTTTGACGCGGCCACGGCATTGGAGGTCTCATTTCCCATCCGGCCCTTGAACACCAGCATGTATTCGCCCGGCGTCTGCGCGTCGCCGGGCACGGCAAACAGGTCCAGGTCCTCGCTCTGGTCACCGGCGGAAACCCAGCCGGTATGGGACCAGGGCCATTTCTCCAGGTCGGTTACCGGCCGGCGTTCACCCCCGACCGTGTCATAATACAGTCCAAATGTTCCCTCCATTTGTTCTTCGGTCTGATTGGCGATCCGGCAGACATCCTGGTCAACGACCAGGTCCATCTTCCCCCGGAAGAAATAATCCAGCAGGGCCGCGGAGTAGCCGACAGCCCGGGGCATGAGTTTGTCGGCGTAATCGGCAAAACAGGTCTTGTCTATAACAAAGGACCACTGGAGCTCAGGTCTATCCCATCCGGATTCCGCGATGGCGTGGGACCAATAGCCGGCTGCCATTAGATGCTCTACCGGATCTCCGGTAATTTTTTTAAAATAGATCCGGCTATCCGTCTGCCCGTCTTCTGCATCCACTTGCTCGGGATTTTGCCAGATGGATTCATCATAATTGGTTTCGTCAAGAGCGGGGTGGGGATATTTAAAAAGAGTATCATTGGTTAAAAAGTTGGCATTAGAATATTCGGCCAGCCCGATGTTCTCGTCGATAGCAGGAACTCTCAAACCATTATATTGATTCCGGTCAATCAGTCCGGTGACAGGCGGCAAGTTCGAATAGGCTGGTTCCGGGTATGGAGTGGCGATCAATTCGAGATCAGGCCGGTCCCCGGCTTTATCGGGCGTATAATCCAGTCTACCCGTATCGACATTTTCCTTGGTATAAGTTTCGTAGGTCCATTGACCGACCCCGAACAAGGGCAGGATATGGGCGTCATTACGGGTATGAAGCGGAACCGACATGTCCTGCAAAAGGTGCATCACCTGACCGACGGAACGAAAACAGTCAGCAAATGCGGCTTCTCTTTTATCGCGAGTATCGGCAACAGCATTCCCGGTAAAGTCTTTCCCGGACAGAAAGGTATAATAATACTCGCGTGCCTTCTGCCAAGACCAGTCACCGGTTTTGTTTTTCACGAAGCGCTGCCGGCCCGGGGCAAGTCCCCAGAAAATTGGCGAAACCGGCTCCCGGGAGTAATACAGTTTATAGATATCGGTGAGGGCACAGTCTAAGCCCGCTTCGTCCCAGGACTCTAATGGATCGTGAAAATGGTTATAGGCCCGTGTTGTCAGATAGCTGTCCTCTCCTCCCCAGCCAAAGTCCTCGGCTTCTCCACCATAGGCAAGCCATTCTTTTATAGTATTTTCTTTATTACCCTTTTTAAGTGTTTCACCGAGCCCTAAGGTATACCCTAATGTGTTTTCTAAAAGCACATTCAATGTTTGCGACAATACAGCTGCTTCATCATTTAGTCGTGAATGCACTTCACCGTCATATGCCCATGCCCAGCTAAATATTGGACTAAGACAATAAATGAAAAGTACAACAATAATTTGTTTTTTCATTATTTATTGCTCCTCATTTGGTTCACTAAAGAGAGTTTCCGCGCCAAGTGTTGTTCTTTCCAAGTTAATTAACCGAATATATATTTTTTTATAATCGATCGGGATTTCACTATATGAATTTGGTAAATTTTTTTCCCTCTCATCCGTAGTGTGTAATTTCGGCAACTCATAAACGACATACTTTCCCGGCGGTGGCCAGCCCTTATTGAAACCCACGGCTACGGATTTCTCATGTCTCGGAAACACGCCATACCCCGGTTTAAAAATAACCAGTTTCCCATCCGGGTATCCCCGCCGCCGCACAAACCACCTTCTTGTCCGCGGCAGTTCAAATTCACCGTTTTCGTCGGTTACCGTCTCCTGGCCGTCCTCCACATAAGAATTCGATCCGGCAACTATGGTGTAAGTCGTGAAATAATATACCCCCAGGACTACAGCGCCCTCGATCGGTTCTTTTGTCGCCGTGTCAATCACCTTGCCTTCGAACGGGGCCAGAGACCGGTAAGGGAGCGGTACCAGTATGCCGCTGCAGCCGGAGATTGACAGAACGAGGAAGGTGGCGATCACCATTCCGGAAAAGCGGCGGGCGTAATTTGTTTTTTTCATAAGGCTGCTCTCTTTCATGTTCAATACATTTCTATTTTCCATATCCCATCTTGATCACGGCTGAAGTAGACGTAATAAGTAATTGTAACCGCCCGGCCTTCGACTAAATGGTCCTGGGTGGTACGATATTTGGCCCGGGACCCTTCAATCACTACCGGGGCAATGGGCCGCATCTGTCCTGCCAGCATCGGCAAATCGCTTCCCAGCGCATTATAAATGGCCGCATATCTTTCCTGCGCTGTTCCATGCTGAAACTTCAGGGCACCTGTTTTATCGCCGGTCATCAGAGCGGTCTTCAATCCTGTCCATTTGTCTCTCAGCAATCCGTCCAGTTTCTCTTTGCTGAGGCTTTCCGCTACCATGCTATCCGTAAAGGCGTTACCCTGGTTATCCGTCACAGTTGCCGTAAAGGTATAGACGCCTTCAGTATCGACTTGAACCCTGTACTCTTCAGCACTGATTTGGAAAACCTCAACCGAACCGGGGCCATCGCAAATCAGACTTGAAGACGTAAAACCAAACGATCCATAAATTCGCAGCGTGGTTTCATAAGGCAAAATTCCCGAAGCAGGATCAGCGCTTAAGGCAATATAATCACCTGAGGTGTCGACAGTGATTGTAATGGTGCTGCCTGTCGTTGCGCCATCCACATCCGTGGCCGATACGGTTATGCTGTTCTCACCATCGTTTAACGGGACATGATCCGCCCGGAATTGACCATCGCTGATGATGGCAAGAACGCCATTCACCGTCACCCCGGTTTCCTTGTTGCCGGCATGGGTGACCGTGCCTCTGACCGAGAGCCATGGCCCGGACACGGTTGCGCCATCTTCCGGGCAGGTGATGGCCACCGTCAGCGGGCAGTCCACCTGGACGGTAGCGCTGTCCGTGGCCATTCCGCCCGGGCCGGTGGCGGTGATGGTATAAACCGTGGTGGCGGCCGGGGTGACGGATTTGGACCCGTTCACGGCCACTGCCCCGACATCCGGCTCGATGAGGCAGCTACTCGCGTCCGTCGAGGTCCAGGACAGAGTAGCGGAGCCGCCGGCGGCAATGGATTCCGGAGCGGCGATTATGGAAACCGTCGGCGCCGCAACCGCGGCCACCGTGACCGGACCGGAAGAATAGGCAACCGCTGAATCGTTCCGGCAGTCGTCAATGACGGCATACACATAATACGCCCCCGGCGCCAGGGAGGCCGTGTTCCAAAGGAACTGGTCGTCCGGCCCGTCGGGATCTTCCGTCAGGCCGGCAGTGATCAGGGTGCCGTCCCCACCGGTGCTGTCCGTATCATAAAACAACGAGATCGCGGCGTTGCTGTCCGGGTCTTCGTCGGTCCAGGAAATGACAAACGACCCGCTGGTCGTATCACCCTGCCCATCCGGCTCCGTTATGACCAGTTCCGGCGGATAAAGGACTTCCAGTTGAACAGAGGCACTGGTGCTTCCATAGCCGTTGGCGGCGGTCAGGGTATACACGGTGGCGGCATCCGGCGTCACCTGCACGGATCCTTCCGGGCCGACGCTGCCGATGCCCGGTTCAATCACCACGGTGTCGGCCTGAACCGCGGACCAGGACAGTATTGCCGACCTCCCCGCGGTCACGCGGTCCGGCGTCACCGTAAAGGACATGATGGCCGGCAGGGGCGGCAACACCTGGATCCTCAGGCTGGCCCCGCTTTCGCCGAACAGGTGCGTGAACACATGATTGTTTTTTCCCAGGCGCACATCCCTCACAAAGACAGTGTCCGGCCCGGCCAGGAAATCATCCAGCCGGAACAGGCTGTCGTTGATGCCTACAAATCCCCAGGAAATGGCCTTTCCCGGCGTCAGTCGGGTAATGACAAGAACGGCCGAAGCATCCTTTTCCGCATCAAATTTGATCATGGAAACTTTGTTCCAGAACAGGTCGATGGTCAGCGTTTCATCGACATAGGGTCCAGAAATGCCACCGTCAACAAATGAATAGGATTGATTCTGAACCCCGACCGGATCGCCGGAAGACGTGTCGGCCCACCCCCAGACAGCCGCCGAAAACGCACAAAGAAAAACGACAAATGCAAACAGGCTCTTCATCATAATGGACTCCTTTCCATGGGCCGTCCCGGAAGGCCGGCCGCATCATCCTTAATGCATATGACATGAAATCGATCAGACGAGCATGAAAACCATATTTTATAAAAAACTGAAAATCAAGAAATATAAGTATTGATATCCGGAAAAAATAAGATCATTTTCTCCAGCACTCGTAGAGTTTTCTTGGGTGTACAACCTTTGTCTTACGGTGAGGGCTTATGACACAATAATGTGAGCCGCCCGGTTATCTCACTGACCGGCTGAATTTCAGACCATGCCGATCACGGCCGCGAAGCGGCCGGTGCGGCCTTCCCCGCGGTAGGAAAAAAAAAGGTCGGTGCGGCAGCGGGTGCAGATGTCGGCGATTTCGATGTGTGCGTCGAGAAGGCCGGCGGCGGTCATCTGGTCGCGGCTGATTTGCCAGAAATCAAAGCGATCCCGCGAATCCCGGTAAGGCCAAAACGATTCCGGCAGTTCCGTCCGGTAATTGACGAATTCAGCGCAGCAGGAGCCCAGGGAGGGGCTGATCCCGGCCATGATATCGCCCGGGTCGCAGCCGAAGTCCGTTTTCATGCGGGCGATGGTTTTGCCGATAATGTCCAGCACGCTGCCGCGCCAGCCCGAGTGGACGGCGGCCGCGACCTGTTTGACCGGGTCATGGAGAAGCACGCCCTGGCAGTCGGCCAGCTTGACGGCCAGCATCAGGCCAGGAATGTCGGTGATCATGGCGTCGGCCCGGGGTTTAGGGGAAGGATCAAAGGCCTGGCCGCCTTTTTTAAATACCAGAACATCGTCTCCGTGTACCTGTTTGACGAAGGCCATCGGTCGGTGACCAAAGCAGGCGGCCACCGCGCCCCTGTTTTGTTCTACTGTTTCCGGATGGTCTCCTTCGGCGGTACCCAGATTGAGACTGGTAAATGGCGGGCTGCTGCTGCCGCCCAGGCGGGAGAAAACCGCGTGGTTCAAGCCCGGGCAGGCCGACAGGTTCTCAAACCGGAACAGGGTCAGGCCGTTTTCGCTTGCCCGGATCACCGGTCGAACCCGATCCAGGTGGTGGTGTTCTCCACGGATTCGCGCTCGCTCTGCACCTGGTTGGCCGGAAAATCCGGGTCCGAAAAACCGAGAGCCACGGCCGTGGCCATGATTTTGGAAACCGGAACCGGCGCGTGGCGGCGGATGATGTCCGGATAGTGCACGCCCTGATCTTCGATGCAGGTATCCAGACCGGCGTTGGTGGCGGCCAGGCACAGGGTCTGCATGACGGCGCCGATGTCCATCAGGGGACCGGGCGGGGTGAAGGCGGCGTCATAGGCGATGATAACGGCCACGGGCGCGTCAAAATAGCGATAGCCCCGTTCCAGCCAGGATATCCGCTGGGCCATGTCTTCTCTGGGGATTTTCATAAGCGTAAACAGTTGTTTGCCCAGGTCCACCTGACGGCGGCGGAAGACCGAATCCGGGGGCCAGCCGGACAGGGCGTGCTCGGGCTTGGGCGGGATCCCGGCCCGCAGGGCGGCGATATTGTCCTGCTTGATTTTTTCAAGAGGTTCACCGGCGATGACGAAAAACTCCCAGGGCTGGGTGTTCATGGCCGACGGCGCCCGGGCGGCCAGGGCCAGCACGCGGGAGATGGTCTGCCGGCCGATTAAATCGGGTTTGAATTTCCGGATGCTGCGGCGACGGGTGACAACGGTTTCAAAATTCATGGCATTCTCCTCTGGTTATCGGGATCGAACCACTCCTTTTTTCGGACATTGCCGGGCCACCGGGCACTGGCCGCAGAAGGGTGAAATAGGCGCGCACAGGGTCTGCCCGAAACAGACCAGAAGGCTATTGTATCTTTTCCAGTATTTCCTGGGAAGGGTTTTCCTCAATGCGTCTTCCGTCTGTTCCGGTGTTTTCGTCTCCACCAGTCCGATGCGGTTGCTGATGCGGTGAACATGGGTGTCCACGCAAATGGCATCCTGGCCGAAACCTTCGGACAGCACCAGGTTGGCGGTTTTTCGGCCCACGCCGGGCAGGGCCAGGAGCCCTTCCATGGTGTCAGGCACATGCCCCTTGAATTGGCTGACCAGCAGCGCGCAGATTTGTTTGAGCCGTTTGGCCTTGGTGGGATAAAAGCCAACCGGGTAGATCAGCCGCTGGATCTGTTTTTCCGTCAGGGAAAGGAGCTGCTCCGGCGTTGTGGCCTTTTCCAGAAGCCGGTTCGTGGCCGCGGTTGTGACCGCGTCCCGGGTGCGCAGGGAAAGCAGGGTCGAGACCAGAATTTCAAAAGGCGTGGCTCCCCGTTCGGCGATCAGGGTAACCACCGGCGCCCGGCTGTTTTGATAATGCTTCTCCAGGGCGGTAATGAATGAGGCCAAATTCATGATTAACTATCCAGGCCATCTCTAAAAATTGCCTTTTGGTTCGATTTCGTCGTTGCGCTCAAATTTTAATCCTCGAAATACTGCTATGTATTCCTGCGGTTAAAATTTTCGCGCGCCTTGAACTGGAACCAAAATTCTTATTTTTAGAGGTGGCCCCCATAACTTATTGAATTATATTTATTGCTAAACTTTTATCATAAACCTGACACACAACCAATTATATTCAATAAGATACCCATATTTTTTTTAGAGCCCGCAGAAACTTCATACCCCCCCCCTTGCACCTCAAACCTTAAACCTCAAACCTTAAACCTCGTACTTTGAACCTTTTTGAAAAAATGATTTGTTGCTTGACACCTAAATTCCGGGCGGTTTATAGTGAATGAGTATTCATTCACCACAATCATAATTTATTGATTGAAACATAGAACTTTAGAACTTTCTGAAAAAAAAGGAGATTGAAGTTATGGCACAGGCTACGCTTTCCAATCGTCGGGACGTCGATTTTGTCCTGCATGAAATGCTCCACGTGGAAGAGCTGTCAAAACATGACAAGTTCGCTGATTTTAACAGGAAAACCATAGACATGGTGGTTACCGAGGCCCGCAATCTGGCCTTGAAGGAAATCCTGCCCGCCAACGTGGAAGGGGATGCCGGATGCAAGTTTGAAAACGGCAAGGTCACCGCTCCGGAATCCTTTAAAAGGATTTTTGACCTTTATCGCGAAGGCGAATGGATCGGTGCTTCCGAAGACCCCGAGTTCGGCGGCCAGGGCATGCCCCACGTCGTCAACCTGGCGGCGGCCGAATTCTTTTCCGGCGCCAACATGGCCTTCATGATGTACCCCGGTCTGTGCCACGGTGCCGCCAAGATGATCGAGACCCTGGGCACCCCCGAACAGAAAAAAATGTATGTCAAAAACATGTATTCCGGCAAGTGGGCCGGCACCATGCTGCTGACCGAACCGGACGCCGGTTCCGATGTCGGCGCCCTGACCACCACCGCCGTCAAAAACCCGGACGGCACCTATTCCATCTCCGGCAACAAGATTTTCATCTCCGCCGGCGAGCATGATCTGACGGAGAATATCATTCACCCGGTCCTGGCCCGCATCGAAGGCGCGCCCGCCGGCACCCGCGGCATCTCCCTGTTTATCGTGCCCAAGTTCCGGGTTAATCCCGACGGCAGCCTGGGTGAGTTCAACGACGTGGTCTGCACCGGCATCGAGGAGAAAATGGGCATCCACGGCAACGCCACCTGCTCCCTGACCCTGGGCGGCAAGGGCAACTGCATCGGCACTCTGCTGGGCCAGGAAAACAAGGGCATGAAGGCCATGTTCCTGATGATGAACGAGGCCCGGTTCGGCGTGGGCGTCCAGGGCTATTCGCTGGGCGCCACTTCCTACGCCAATGCCGTGGCCTACGCCAAGGAACGGATCCAGGGCCGCGATCTGCTCAATTTCATGAACGCCGCGGCGCCCAGCGTCAACATCATCAAACACCCGGATGTCCGGCGCCAGCTCCTGTGGATGAAATCCTACGTGGAAGGTTTGCGCGGCCTGCTGTATTTCGTGGCCCACTGTTTTGACCGAGTGGAAATTACCGCCGATGCCGCGGAAAAGGACAAATACCAGGGCCTGATCGAATTCCTGACGCCGGTTGTCAAGGCCTATTGTACGGACCGGGGTTTTGAAGTCTGCGTCATTGGCTGCCAGGTGTACGGCGGTTACGGCTACATCAAGGAGTATCCCCAGGAGCAGCTGGTCCGGGACTGTAAAATCACCAGCATTTATGAAGGCACCAACGGCATCCAGGCCATGGACCTGCTGGCCCGCAAGCTGGGCATGAACAACAGCAAGCCCTTCAAGGATTTCCTGGGAGAAATCGGCGCGGTCGCGGCCCGGGCCAAGCAGTTCGATGAACTGAAGGCCATGGCTGAAACCGTGGAAAAGGCCCTGGCCCGGCTGGGCGATGTGGCCATGACCATCGGCGCCACCGCCATGTCCGACCGGGTGCTGGACGCCTTTGCCTCGGCCACCCCCTTCCTGGAAGTGGTCGGCGACGTGGTCATGGCCTGGATGCACCTGTGGCGGGCGGCCGTGGCTTCTGAAACCCTCAAGGCCGGCGTCAAGGTCAAAAAGGATGAAGCCTTCTACATCGGCCAGGTCAAGACGGCCGAATTCTACATCACCTCCGTTTTCCCGGCCGTGATGGGCAAGATGGACGGCGTGGCCGCCATGAACACCGCGGTCATGCAGATGCCCGAAGACGCTTTCATGTAAGCCGTCTTTATTACAAATAAACAAAAGCCCGGATACCGATCAGCGGTATCCGGGCTTTTTTATCGGAAAATTAACTGTTTGCAGGTCAAACGGCCTTGACTTTTCAGTTATAATGTTCATTTTTTAAAAAAAATTATACGGTGGCGGCTTCGTAAAAGTATATTTTGTTCGCTCCGCGATCATTTTGGGCGGGCACAGAGCCCTTCGAGAAACTCCGCGGATGATGGCAACCGGCCCCAAAAGGGTCATGGCGCTACAACAAACTGTTTTCGCATACTCGATTACAGATGAGAGATGATTCCGGTGCTGATACGATAATAACCGTTTGAACGAGGTAAATCATGACAGGCAAAGAGACATTCAAGTTCAAGACCGATGACCAGCAGATACTCAATCTGATTATCAACTCCCTTTATTCCAACCGCGAGGTGTTTCTGCGGGAGCTGATCTCCAACGCCTCCGACGCCATCGACCGGCTGCGGTTCAAGGCCCAGACCGACCCGCATATTCTGGGTGAAGACACGGAATTCAAGATCAAGCTGACCCCCGACCGGGACAAGCGCACCCTGGAAATCGCCGACAACGGCATCGGCATGACCCGGGACGAAGTGATTGCCAATATCGGCACCATCGCCCAGAGCGGCACGGCCGCCTTCATGAAGGCCATGCGGGAGGCCCAGGAGAGCGGGGGCGTTTCGCCGGAACTGATCGGCCAGTTCGGCGTCGGGTTTTACAGCGCTTTTATCGTGGCCGACCGGATCACCCTGATCACCCGCGCGGCCGGGGCACCGGTCAATGAAGCCGTACGCTGGGAATCGGCCGGGGACGGTTCCTACACCCTGGAAACCGTCGACAAGCCGGAACGGGGCACCCGCATTATTCTCCACCTCAAGCCGGCGCCGGAAGGAGACGACGAGGCCGAGGACTTCACCGAGGAGTACACCATCCGGCACATTATAAAGAAACATTCCGATTTCGTGGCCTACCCCGTGGTCATGGACGTGACCCGGGACGAGCCGGTCGATGACAAGGACGCCCTGGTGGACAAGGACGGGAAGAAGATCGAGGGCCAGACCAAAGCCGTGACAAAGGAAGAGACCTTAAATTCCATGAAAGCCATCTGGCTCAAGGACAAGGACGAGGTCACCGCCGAGGAGCATGAGGAGTTTTACAAGCACCTGAGTCACGACTGGAATCCGCCCCTGACCCACCTGCACCTGAAACTGGAAGGCGTGACCGAATACGTGGCCCTGCTGTATATCCCCTCCAAGGCGCCCTTCGAACTGTTCCACCCGGGCCGGAAACACGGCCTGTCGCTTTACTCCAAGCGCGTTTTTATCATGGACGACTGCAAGGAACTGTTCCCTGATTATCTGCGCTTCATCAAGGGCGTGGTGGACGCGCCGGATCTGAACCTGAACGTCAGCCGCGAGATTCTGCAGCAGGACGCGGTGGTGCGCAACATCCGCAAAAACCTGGTCAAAAAAGTGCTGGATCTGCTGGCCAACATGGGCAAGGAAGAGTACGAGAAATTTTACGTGGAGTTCGGCCAGGTCCTCAAGGAAGGCATGCACACCGATTTTGCCAGCCGGGACAAGATCGTCGATCTGCTGCGATACAAGACCACCCAGTCAGACGGCAAGTGGACCAGCTTTAAGGATTACGTGGCCGGCATGAAGGAGGAGCAGAAGGAGATTTATTACATTACCGGCGAGAATCTTGAATCCCTCATGAACCATCCTCACCTGGAACAACTCAAGGAAAAAGGGTTTGAGGTCCTGCTCATGACCGATCCGGTGGATGAGTGGGTGGTCTCGGCCCTGCCCGAGTATGACGGCAGGAAACTGAAGAGCGCTGAAAAGGGCGACCTGGACCTGGGTGAAGTGGACAAGAAAAAGCAGAAGGCCTACGGTAAACTTTTTGAGTATATGAAAAAGACGCTGGATGAAAAAATCAAGGAGGTCAAACCCTCTACCCGGTTGAAGGATTCCATGGCCTGCCTCTCCGGCGACACCTATGACATGAGCGCCTATATGGAGAAGATTCTAAAGGCCTCGGGCCAGACCATGCCGGAGACCAAACGCGTTCTGGAGATTAACGTGGATCATCCGGCCATTGCCCGCGTCAACGACCTGTTTGAAAAAGACAAGGACGATCCGAAGCTGGCCGAGTACATCGGCCTGATCTATGACCTGGCGCTGATTGGTGAAGGCGGCCGGGTGGCCAACCCTTCGAAACTGTCAAAAATCGTCGGGGAACTGATGGCCGTGTCCGTGTCTAATTAAACGGATAAAATAATTTGAAGCGGTCATTTTGACCCTTGGGCTTCGGACCTTCTGGGCGCTGCAAAAAATTATATGCGATTCTGATTGCAGTCCCGGCACCGTCATGATATGTGGCGACGTTTTGAGTTGGATTAAATGGAATTATGTGATAATTAAATCCAAATCGGAGCATAAAGTGTGGTGTAGGCGGTATAACCTGATGATTTTAGGGTTTGTCATGCCCGATCCATGGGTTGTCATCAATAAAGGGGGACGATGCGATAATGTCTGAAGGTCTCGATATTGTAAAAATGATTCTTAACGCCGGTTTCATGGTTCAGTTTGTGATGCTGGTGCTGCTGACTTTTTCGGTAACATCATGGGCGATCATGTTCATCAAGTACCGCTATGTCAAGAGGGCTCTGGCTGAATCATTGGAGTTCACCGATTATTTCTGGAAAAAACGTGATTTTTCAGACGCTTTCAACCGGGCCAAAATGCTGCGGTTCTCTCCGGTGGCCAGGGTCTTCCGGGCCGGTTACGTGGAGTTTAAACGGTTGACCACCCCGGACGGAAGCGGGCCGCAGGATTTTGAAATTCCGGCTATCACCAGTATTGAACGGGCCCTGCAGCGAAGCGTCAGTGCCGAGGTGGGCAAATTGAATCAGCTGGTGCCATTTCTGGCTACCACCGGCAATACGGCGCCGTTCATCGGTCTGTTCGGCACGGTCTGGGGTATCATGAACTCCTTTCATGGTATCGGCCAGCGCGGTTCCGCCAGCCTGGCGGTGGTGGCGCCCGGAATCTCAGAAGCCCTGGTCGCGACGGCGGCGGGCCTTGCGGCCGCTATACCGGCGGTCGTGGCCTACAATTATTTTACCCAGAAAAACCGGATCGTGGACGGAGAGATGAGAAATTTTTCAGCCGATTTTCTGAATATTATCGAGCGGCAGATCCGGCGGCCGAAAATGTCCGAGGGGGACAGATGAAGTCGGACGCGAACAACGACAGCCTGATGTCGGAGATCAACGTGACGCCCCTGGTGGACGTCATGCTGGTCCTGCTGATCATCTTCATGGTGACGGCGCCGATGATGATCCACGGCGTGGACGTGGCCCTGCCGGAGACCTCCGCGGCCCCGATTCCCACCGGAGAAGAGGAGCGGCTGGTGATATCGGTGGACCGGGACAGCCGTGTTTTTATCAATACCGTGGAAGTCGATTTGTCTTTTCTGGGGGAAAAACTGGCCGCGATCATGGAACACCGTAAAGACCGGCAGGTTTTTTTAAAAGCGGACAAAGACGTCCCCTATGGATTTGTGGTCAGCGTCATGGCCGAGATCAAGGGCGCCGGCGTGGAAAAACTGGGCATGCTGACCCAGCCGGTGGAGAGCGGCAAGAAGGGGAAAGAAGACGCGGAGAAGAAAATCCCCGGCACATCATCACCCGGCATGAGTAAAAAATGATGATTCCCGAACGCCGCCGTGACCGATATTGTAAGGGCTTCGTGGCTTTTGTCGTTTCCCTGACAAACCACAAGATATTGTCATGACTTTTGAACGACCTTTGTTCCGGCAGGACACCCAGGATATCGGAACCCTGGCGCCTTACATGGGAATATCCCTGGGATGTCACCTCGTCCTCGCGGTTTGCATGATCCTTCTTTCCGGTTTCAATGGCTGTGAACGGAACTCCTTTTCTTCCCGGGTGATTAGTGTGGATCTGGTCTCCGGCCTGCCGGGAGCGCCTCCCGGCGGCGGACCGCCGGCCGCGCCCCGGATGAGCCAACCCGAACCGCAGCCACCGGCGCCCGCCAAGAAGGCCGAGAATGTTCCCGAGCCCAAGGCGCCGAAACCGGTTCAGGCACCGCCGACGCCTCAGGCACCGGCGGCCATCCCCATGGCGCCGGCCAAGCCGACCAACAAGGTCAAAACCGCCCTGAAGGAAAAAACCTTCAATCCCGCGCAGAACCTGGATAAGGCCATCGCCCGGCTGGAAAAGAAGGTGGAGCAGAAGAAGGAGGACGCTCCGGAGTCAACCGACTCTATTAACCAGGCCCTGTCCCGTTTAAGGCAGGCGGAGGAAAACAGTCACCAGTCGGTGACGGTTTCCGGCAGCGTGGGAGGCGGGGGCGGCCCGGGTCTGGGCGGTCCCGCCGGGGGCGGATCCAACAAGGAACTGGAAGCGATCGATATCTACAAGCTGGAGATCCGCTACCATATTTTAAAGAACTGGGTGTTTTCCAGCCAGCTGGTCGGAGCCGACCAGGAGTTGAAAACGGTGATCGGCATTAAGATTGACGCTGACGGTACCATAACCGACACCTGGTTTGACCGGAAGTCCGGTAACGAGTATTATGACGATTCCGCTTACAAGGCGGTATTAAAATCCAATCCCCTTCCGAGGCTTCCCGATGGATTTCGTTCCTACACCGTGGGGCTGGAATTCACGCCATCGGATATGTACTGACAAAGGCGAGTGTTTTTATGATGATGTATCGATACGTTAGCGCAACTGTTCTGATGTTTCTGGTCGCCGTGATCGTGCCGGCTCATGCTCTGGCCGGTTATGATACCATCGTTATCAGCAATCCGTTTTTAAGGAAAATCCCGCTGGCGGTGCCTGAATTAAAGTCCCTGGCGGGTACGGCCGAAGAGGAGACCGTGGCCCGGGAATCGGCCGATCTGATTGCCCAGACATTAGAGTTTACTTGCTATTTCAGTATTATCGACAGGGCCGCCTTCCTGGAGGATCCCCGGCAGACCGGCATCGGATTGAGTGAGATCAATTTGAAAAACTGGTCGGATATCGGGGCCGAGTTCCTGGTGACCGGCAGCGTTTCCCTGGAAGACGACAATGTCGTCTATGAATTGAGAATGATTGACGTTTTCAAGGCGCAGATGCTGGTGGGCAAACGGTATAAAGGCCGGATCAGCGACCAGAGAAAAATCATCCGGCGTTTCTGCAGCGAAGTCATGGAGCGGCTGACCGGCCGGAAAGGGTACTTTGACAGCGAGATCGCTTTGGTTTCCAACGGACCGGGCAACAAGGAAATTTTTGTCAGCGAGTTCGACGGATACAATCCCCGCCGGATTACCAACAACCAGGTCATTGAACTGTCGCCGGCCTGGTCGTCGGACGGTCAATGGCTGGCGTTCACGTCTTACCGCAAGGGTAAGCCCGATCTTTATATCCAGAACCTCTCGGACAAACGGGGCTATGTGTTCGATAAACCGGGAGTGAACCTTTCTCCGGTCTGGCGGCCGGGCCGTTTTGAGCTGGCGGCCTCTCTCTCCTTTTCCGGGGACCAGGAGATTTATCTGCTGACCGGGGAAGGGAAAGTGACCAAGCAGCTGACCAAGAGCTGGGATATTGACGTGTCTCCGACCTTTTCCCCGGACGGCGGCCGGGTGGCGTTTGTGTCCAAGAGGGGGGGGACACCTCAGCTTTATGTCATGGATATCGCCTCGGGAAATACAGAGAGGTTGACTTTTGAAGGCAAGTATAATACAACCCCCAAATGGAGCCCGGTGGATGAGAAGATCGCCTACAGCTCCCTGGAGGACGGCCAGTTTCAGATCAGGGTGGTGGATGTCGGCACGAAACAGTCCGTCCGGTTGACTGACAATCAAGGGGACAATGAGTCGCCGACATGGTCTCCTGACGGAAGCCTGATCGCGTTCAGTTCGACGCGTGAGGGAGGCAAATCGAAAATATATGTGATGACAATTGCCGGGACCGACCAGAGACGGCTGCTGACACTGCCGGGAGAGCAAACGTGTCCGGCCTGGTCGCTCGGCATGACAGCGGGTCAATAGATAATTGTCACAAAGCCGTATAACAACAACAAGTAATTTAGGAGGACAACAATGGTAAGGAAAATTTTAACGATCATGATTGCGGCGCTGCTGGTGTGCGGGATGGTTTTCACAATCTCCTGTTCCAAGAAGCAGGTCAAACCCGACACCGGCGCTACTCAGGAAAAGTCGACGGTAAAGTCGTCTGATGTGGATGAAGACGCGGCTGTCCGTATGGAAATGCAGCGGGCCCGGGAAGCGTTTGAGAACGAAGACGTTTATTTCGATTTTGACAGGTCCGATCTGACCGCGGATGCCCGCAGCGTCCTTGAGCGCAAGGCCGCCTGGCTGCGCAGCAATGCCGATGAATCGGTGACCGTCGAAGGCCATTGCGATGAGCGCGGCACGGCTGAATACAACATCGCCCTGGGTGAAAGACGCGCCAAGAGCGCTATGGAGTTCCTGGTGGACATGGGGATTGAATCTTCCCGCCTGGACACGGTCAGCTACGGCGAAGAGAAACCTGTGGATACGGGTCATGATGAAGACGCCTGGGCCAAGAACAGACGGGCCCATTTTGTCATTCATTAGTCCTGATACGGTGGACGGAAGGCCCGCCAGCAGGGGGGCAGGGAGTGTCGGCGGGACTTCTCCCGCCGGGAACACCATCTTTCGTCCATTCTGAATGCGCAGAGTCGACAACCGTTGCCTGGTTTTCTCCCGACCGGGCAACGGCTGCCTCTGACTCAAGCACGTAATACCGTCCGGCTGAAACAGTCGGGCGGCTGTTTTTTTGCACGGGAACGGTGCCGTGAAAACACAACATATCTTCACCTGTATGGTGGCGGCCTGCCTGATGACGGGTTGCGTCAGTGCGTCCAGGGTAGACGATCTGGAGCAACAATGCCGCAGGCTGCAGTACGAAGTCGACAAATCTAAAAAAGAGAAAGACAAGGGCAGAAGCGAGTACGCCGAGGTCAACGCCGGACTGAACAGTTTGAGAAGTGAGGTGCAGGCGCTTCGCGGTGAACAGGAGCAGACCGCTTTCCGCCTGGACAGTCATATCAAAGAATACCAGTCGTGGCGGCAGGCCAAGGAACCGCCTTCGGCCCCGGCGACGACGGGTCCCGACGGAGCGCCTGTTGTGACGGGTGATGCCGGATCGGCCCCTGGAAGTGATGCGGGGGCACCCCCGGAAGCGGCTGTTGACGAGGAAACGCTATACGATACGGGACGCCAGCGGCTGAACGCGGCCGATTATGACGGGGCGCGCGCGGCTTTCGGGAAAATGGTGCAGCTTTATCCGAAATCGGAGCAATGTGATAATGCCCTTTTCTGGATAGGCGAAACCTACTACCGGGAGAAGAATTTCGAGAAAGCCATCCTGGAATACCAGAAAATTATCGATAAATATCCCAAGGGCAATAAGTTTCCGGCCGCGCTGCTGAAGCAGGGGCTGGCCTTTAAGGAAATCAGGGATGATGTCAACGCCCGGTTGCGTCTCAAGCAGGTGGTCCGGGATTTCCCCAATTCAGAAGAGGCGAAACTGGCGGCCCAGCGGCTCAAAGAGCTGTGATATGACATCATGACAAAAGTGCTCGGCATAGATCCCGGGCTGGCGGAAACAGGCGTCGGCATCGTCGAGGGGGAAAAGACCGAGATCCATCATTATTCGTTTGGAAGCATCCAGACCGACAAGGCGCAGCCGCTGCCTGGCCGGCTCAATCATATTTTTTCCAGCATCACGTCACTTCTTCAGTCCGAATCACCGGACATCATGATTGTAGAGGACGTGTTTTCCTTGAAAGCGTATCCGGCCTCCGGCATTATGCTGGGCCAGGTGACCGGTATTATCCTGCTGGCCGGGTACCGGGCCAAAGCCGATGTGGTCAGCGTACCGGTCCGTGAGGCCAAAAAGGTCATCACCGGTAACGGTAACGCCGGCAAGAAACAGATGGCCGAATCGGTGCGCCGAATTCTCCGCCACGAAACGGTCATCCGGCCGGACCATGCTTCGGACGCGCTGGCGCTGGCCATTATGGGATTGTTCCGATATGATCGGATACCTTGAGGGCGTTATCTTAAAAAAACGGGCCGATCGCATCCTGCTTCTGGCGGGTCATGTCGGCTATGAACTGCTGCTGCCCGCGGTCGTCATGGATTCCCTCCGGCTCAAGAGCGAGGGAGATCCCGCCTTTTTTTATGTCTACTATCACCAGACCGAGCGTCAGCCGGCGCCCGTACTCATCGGATTCAACTCCGAGGAGGAAAAAGAATTTTTCCGGTTGCTGATATCCGTGGAGACCATCGGTCCGTTGAAGGCGGCCCAGGCGTTGACCCTGCCGGTCAGCGACATCGCCGCGGCCATCGAAGCCAGAAACGCGACCCTGCTGGGAGGGCTCAAGGGAATCGGTTCCCGGACCGCCCAGAAAATCATCGCCACCCTGCATGGCAAGGTCGGCCAGTTCGTCGGTGATGTCCCCGGGGCCGCCCCCGCGGCCGATACCGACAGCCGGGCTTTTATCGAACAGACCATGCACGTGCTGGTCGGCCAGCTGGGATACAGGACGCTGGAGGCCAGGCAGATGATCTTTGACGCCCTGCAGCGGCAGGCGTCAATCGCGACCCCGGAAGCGCTGCTGGAAGAAATTTTTAAAACGCGGTAACCTGTTTTGCGGCAGGTTTTTGTAGGCCGCCACCAGGATCAATGGATCAGACCCATGGCAAAAGGGATTTTAACCTTCTCTTCCGACAAGGATAAGCCGCTGACGCCGAAGAGCACGGAAGCGGATCTGGGCCGGGAACTTCTTTCCCTGAGGCCGCCGGACTTTTCCGGTTATGTGGGCCAGGCCGAAACGGTGGAAACGCTGCGAATCGCCATCAAAGCCGCCGGTCAGCGGGAGGAGCCCCTGGAACATATCCTTTTTCACGGCCCCCCCGGTTTAGGGAAGACCACCCTGGCGCATATCATCGCGGTGGAGACCGGCGCGGAACTGACGGTCACCTCCGGTCCCGCCCTGGAGCGGGGGGGGGATCTGGTCGGTATGCTGACCCGCCTGGAGCGGGGGGATATCCTGTTCGTGGATGAAATCCACCGTCTCCCGAAGGTAGTGGAAGAGTTGCTGTATCCGGCCATGGAAGACTTCGCCATTGATTTTGTTTTCGACAAGGGCATGCATGCCCGCAGCCACCGGTTCCGCCTCAATCAGTTCGTCCTTATCGGCGCCACTACCCGGGTAGGGTTGCTGTCCGCCCCCCTGCGGGACCGGTTCGGCATTTTCCGCAAATTTGATTTCTACTCCATCGGGGAGCTGGTGAAAATTGTCCATCGCTCCGCCTGCCTGTTGAACATGAAAATTGATGATGCCAGCGCCCTGGCCCTGGCCGGACGTTCCCGGGGAACGCCGCGCATCGTCAACCGACTGTTGAAGCGGGTCAGGGATTACGCCCAGGTCTGCTGCGACGGGAAACTGAACGCCGAGGTGGTGGACGCGGCCCTGGCGCTGGAGGGGGTGGACGGCCGGGGCCTGACGCCGCTGGATCGCTCCTACCTGACCACGATCATCAGTTATTATGACGGCGGGCCGGTGGGGATAGAGGCCATCAGCGCCACCCTCCAGGAAGAGACGGATACCCTGGTGGATGTGGTGGAACCTTTTCTGCTGGCCGAGGGCTTTCTGCAGCGGACCTCTTCGGGGAGAAAGGCGACGCGTGAAGCCTATCGGCATCTGGGGTTTTCCTGGCATGAATGAAAAGCGCGGAAAGCCGTCCCGCCCCCGGGGCAACTGGCAGTTGCTGCTCATCAATGAATACGGACGGACCGTCCGGATTAATCACCCCAGGCGTTATCTGTTTGTCCTGGGCGGCACGGTTTTGCTGCTGCTGATTATGGCTCTGGGCCTGGCCGGGCTGTTTTTTCATGAACGCGCGACGCGCCAGGAACTGCAAACTTCCTTGACGCATGTCCAGGACACGGTCAGTTCACTGATGAATGAAAATGATGCCCTGACGGCCCGCCTGGCGGGAGTTTGCGAAAACGGCCAGGCGCCGGTGGCGCCGGCATCGGGTACGACGCCAACGGCAACACCGTGAAAAAGATCGTGGACGATAACCCGTTCCGCGTTATCCTTTAGCAAAACCGACAACCTTACTTAAAGTTGAAAAAAGGCGGGGTACCCAAAATGGCTAAAAAGTCATTAAACGATGTATTCGTATCTTGTAAGAAAAGCTTTCATATAATGAAAGCCGCCCTGGGGCTGGCCGTCCTGCTGGCCTTGCTGATCGGCATTCCGGCCCATTCTTTCGCGGGCTGCACGGACGAATTTCTGGTAGAAAACAACACCACCGCTCCGCTGACCGTCGGCCAATCCTGGACGCCGACCTGCGACGGCACGCTCCAGTCCATAACCGTAAAAGCCGATACGCCGAATGCCGGCCTGATGACACTTAAAATTTACAATGGTCAAAGCCTCGCCGGGCCCGACCTGCTCTCCACCCAGACCGGCTTGCCCGCGTTGGTTCACGGGGAGAACACCTACGCGGTGGGCGGCGTGGCGATCACGGCGGGCCAGCAGTATACCTTCCTGTTCACGAACGAACTCGGCGGCGTCAATGGCATTAAATTCCGCTATGACGTAACGAACAGCTACGCCGGCGGGATGGCCACGGCCGGAGCCGGGTTCGTGGCCGGCTCCGACATCTGGTTCAGGGCATCGGTTTGTACGGCTACCCTGACCTACACCGCCGGCACCGGCGGAACCATTATCGGCGCCAGCCCCCAGACGGTTGATTGCGGGGCGGACGGTTCGGCGGTCAGAGCGGTGCCCCGTTACGGTTACCATTTCTCGCGCTGGAGCGACGGTGTTGCTACCGCAATCCGGACCGATATGAACGTCGCCGCCGACCTGGCGGTCACAGCCTTTTTTGCCAGAGACATCTACACCCTTGAATACACGGCCGGAGATCACGGCGCCATCAGCGGCTCCACCCCCCAGCAGGTCCTCCATGGCGGCAGCGGATCGGAAGTCTTTGCCGTGCCCGATCCCGGTTTTGCTTTCACGCAATGGGACGACGGATCTATAGATAATCCGCGCCTGGACAGCAATGTGACCGGGAATATTTCCGTGACGGCTTTTTTTGAAACGGTTATCACCACCTTTGCCCTGAATTACACGGCCGGGGACAACGGTTCCATCATCGGTGACAGCACCCAGACCGTCGGCCAGGGTACGGACGGATCACCGGTCACGGCCCAGCCGGACCCGGGCTACCGTTTTGTGAAGTGGAGTGACGGGGTCGCCACCGCCACCCGGCAGGACACCCATGTCATGGCCGATATCGCCGTCACCGCCGAATTTACCGCTGTCTGGACGTCCGACGAGGATCTGCCGGAAGATCTTGACCTTGACGGTAACGGCACCCCGGATCGCGACCAGGATAATATCGCCGTGGTGTCCGATGGTTCCGGCCTGTATTTCGGCTTCATCCTTCCGGAGGAAACGGCTCTGGAATACCTGGAATGGATCGACGACGCCAGCGTGCCCGACATGACCAACCGGCCGGACGCTTTTCCCCTGGGGCTGGTGACATTCCGGGTGTTGACGGCTTCCCCCGGCGACACCATCGCACTGACCCTATACTGCTCCCAACCGATCCCCGAGGGCGCGATCTGGTACAAGCATGACCCGGTCAACGGCTGGTACGATTATTCCGGCCAGGCCGTCTTCAGTGAGGATCGCCTGTCGGTGACATTAACGTTCCAGGATGGCGGCATCGGCGACGCGGACGGTGTTGCCAACGGCGTCGTTGTAGACCCTTCCGGACCGGCTTTGTTCTATGAAGACAACGGGGATGGAACAGACGGTGGCGACGGAGACGGTCATCATAACAGTGGCGGCGGGTGTTTTCTGCGGTCCGTCTTGCAGTAAAACGCGTCTGACGTGACGAATTTCGGCGGAATCCCGGCGCCGGCGGAATCCCGGCGCCAGTACCTGGATTTCATCACCCAGGAAAATTTCAGGTTCCCGGGCCAATACTACGATGCCGAGACGGGGCTGCATTATAACGGGTTTAGGTATTACGAACCAGAAATCGGAAGATACCTGCGTAAAGATCCAATAGGCTTCTTTAGCGGGGACCCAAACCT